>DVGU01000008.1 GCA_018712565.1 Candidatus Faecimonas gallistercoris | reverse complement strand
GTGTCTTTTTAAATCTACTTCTATACTTTGATATGTTTTATCTTTATAAGTATTACTTATACAGTTTGTTCTATAACTTCTTTTAGAGTTGTATTTTCCCTTAAATTTAGGGTATTCTCCTTGTCCTTTATACCATCTTTTAAAAGCATCCTCTAAATTAAATAAACTACATCTTAGGCTACAAGAATCTACTTCCTTTAAAAAGGGATGTTCTACTTGTAAGTTTTTTAAATCTTTTATCATATCAAAACAAGATAAAGAATCTTTTTTCTCTTCATAAAGTGATTTTTGCTTTTCTAAATAATGATTATATACTACTCTAGTACAACCAAATGTTTTGTGAATTAACTCTACTTGATTAGTTGTAGGATACAAACGAAACCGATAAGCTCTATACATAATATTCCTCCTGATGAGAACACTATATAATACATTTGTTCGCATGTCAACTATTTTTTATCAAGTTTTCAAATTTGCATTTTGAGAAGCAAATTCCTAATATACAAAAAAGAATCATAAAGAAAACTAATTCTTTATGATTTTTTATTTTTTTACATAAGCATACCCAGTAGAATTACTCTTCAAAGTTTTATAAATATTTTTAACTTCTTTAGAAGAAAAATCATCTAAAGTATGAATAGTAAGTCTCTCAGGACTTTGATACAAACTAGAATGATCCTCTATACTATCAAGTTTATCCATCATAGTTAAATAAGTTCTATATTTACTAAGTTCTTCTGCTTCATCACGATACGATAAATATTCAGAAATACTATCAAAAGCTAAACAACCACTAATTCCACTGAAACAACTATAGAAAAAATCAACATCATTACAATAAGATGCAATAGCAAAACCTAAAGACGACATCATAGTTATCGCTATCTTCACAGATAAAATTTTCTTATTAGCACTACATTCAAAAAAAGCTAAACTATTATCTCTATCTATGGCTTGCTCTATCATCTGTTCTTCTATTTTTTCAACCTCACTATCAGAATAACACAAATAATCACTACTACCATCTAAATACTTAACAACAATAACACCATCTATTACCTTATAATTTTTAATAATTTCACTATCACTAACACCAGGATAACCATAATTCATAAAATCACCTTAAATATATAGTATATCATATTAATTATAAATATAAAGCTCATGTTGTGCTCTAGTACAAGCAACATATAATAAATTACGTTCATTCCCCTTATAAGAATTTTCTCTATCATTATACAAAATAACACTATCAAATTCTAATCCCTTCGCTAAATAAGCTGGTACTAAAACTAACTCTCTAGAAAATTCTTTAGTATCTAAAGTAATATAAGTAACTTTCACACTATCTTTAATTAAAGAATAAATCTTTTCTGCCTCATTATCATCTTTTGTAATAATTGCAACACTAGAATGTTCTTCTTTAAGTACTTTTATATCATGTAATAAACTTTCTTTTAAATTTTCTAAATGTCTCCTAAAAACAACAGGTTTCTGATTATCACGACGTATAGCATTAACATGATTTAGATGTAATATCTTATTAGTATATTCAATAATCTCAGGAGAACAACGATAAGTCTTTAAAAGTTCAATATACTTACTATCCTTAGTAAATACGCTTTTCAACTCCTCTAATGAATCATAATGATAATAAGGATTAATATTCTGATTAACATCTCCTAAAATAGTAAAATCTGCTCTCCCAAAAATACGAGAAATAATCATATATTGTAACTTATTATAATCTTGTGCCTCATCAATAACAACTTGCTTAATATTTTCTTCATACAAAAAGCCTTCTAACTTTCCCTTTATATAGCAAAACAATAAAGCATCTTCATAAAACAATTTTCTTCCTCTTACAAACTGATTAATCTCTTTATCCGTCAACGTAACCCTACAATAAACACTAGAATAAAACCCCTTATAAATTTCCTTTATATTCTTCTTAAAATTAGCATGCTCTCTTAATAACTTACGAAAAACTCCCGTCTTCTTACCACTACCTTGATAGAAATCATAAGATAACTTCTTCGCAATCTCCTCTACTCTTTCAAACAAAGGAAATCTATCATACTTATGATGAAGTAAAAAATTAATATCATCTAAAGAAACATAATGAACATCTCCCTCATAAAAAGATTCTATAAATTTTGCCTTAGAAATATATTCATCTAAATACTGATCTATATCACTAATAATCTCATCACTTTGTTTATATTTAATTAATTCTATATCAGGAACTTGATAAGTATAATATCTCGCTACAAAATCAGTAAATGACTCTATCTCTTTATACTCAGTAATCTGATATGCCATATAATCATGAAACGTTGTCTGTAAAGTATTCTCTTCTCCTAAGGAAGGTAATACATCCGAAATATACTCGCTAAATACAGGATTAGGAGAAAATATTAAAATATTTTTACTAGTTAATTTTTCTAAGCGATAAAGTAAAAATGCAATTCTATGTAAAGCAACCGTAGTCTTACCACTTCCTGCAATCCCCTGGACAATTAAATTATGATCTTCCAAATTACGAATCACTTGATTTTGTTCTTGTTGAATTGTATTTACTACATTCTTCATCTTATCACTATCCTCATGTGCTAAAACTTCTTGCAATACTTCATCATCAATATTTAAAGAATTATCAAAAACACCAACTAACTTCCTATTCTCTATCTTATATTGCCTTTTTCTTTTTAACTCTCCAAAATATTCTCCTCCAGGAGCAATATAAGAACAAGGCCCAACTTCATAATCATAAAACAAACTACAAATAGGACTTCGCCAATCATATAAAATATTATTAAGATTTTTATCTTTTAAATATGTCAAAGAAATATAAATATTATAATTTTTACCCTCTTCATCTTGAAAAACAATCGATGCAAAATAAGGTTTATTTTTAATTTGATTAAGTCTTATAAAATACTTTCTCTTCATTAAAACCTTTTCTGCCTCTTGCTGTGTCGCTGCCATAACTTGCCCAATTTCTGCTTGATCAAAACTATTAGAATCTTCCCACATCATCTTCTTAAACTCAGTAAAATCCTCTTCCTCTTGATAAACATCTCCACCTAACTCCTCCAAAGTATTACCTAATAATTTTAATACCTTAGATAATATTAAATCTTCTTTTTTTAACTCCTCTCTACCAATTGCCATAATACCTCCTTATTTATTCTCTAAAAACTAAACAACGCTAAAAAACTACATTCATATGCAGTTACCCTACACTATATAATTTTAAAGCAAACGTCTACTCCACTATAGCATAAACCCACTTTAGTTACAAGATACTTTTACAAATATTAGCTATTGTTTTTCATTGTTATCTCTTTCACTTTACTTTTATCTGCTACTACTACCTTCATTATTTTATCAATATTTTCATCAACTGTTCCAATTAATTTTACTACACTAGGTAATTCATAGAAAGCTACTGTATTATCTATACTAAACTCATCTTCTGACTGTGCACATAGAAAAAGTTTTTTATCTAATGCTAGAGCCATTCCTAGTTCAATATGCGCTCCTCTTCCAGCAGGTAATATAATAATTACAACATCAGAGTCTATAACAGCTTGTTTTTCACGTCTTGCATAATTTATCATATCATCTATCGGTTCATCATCACATACATTCTCTACCCAATCGTAAGTTTGATGCCACCCCTTTTCTTTTAATTTTTCTGCATAACAAGTTACTAATTCACAATTTTTCATTCCTGATCCTACATAAAAATTCATTTATTATATCTCCTTCTTTTATCATACTACATCATATATTACAATAATATTATATAATACATTTGTTTGTATATCAACGATTTTTACACAAAAAAACCAATACTTAAATGTATCGGTTATATATTAATCTTTATTTTAATAACTCTTGTAAAACAGTGATAAATTCATTTTGTAACTCTTCTAATCTTTCCTTAGTATTTGCTTCGAATCTCGCTGTAATATTTGGTCCTGTATTACTAGCACGTACTAATGCCCATCCATCATCAAATAATACTTTTACTCCATCAATATCTAAATGTTCATAATTCTTACTATCTGCATACTCACCTATTTTATCAACAATAGAAAACTTCACATCATCACTTGCTGAAAATTTAAGTTCAGAAGTAGAATAATATACCGGAATATCTTTAGTTAATTCATCAACAGACTCACTACATCTAGACAATAACTCTACCATACGAAGTCCTGCATAAAGTCCTGAATCAAAACCTAACCAACGATCTCTAAAATATACATGACCAGATAATTCTCCACCAAATGGCAAATCATCATCTCTAACTTTTGCTTTCGTATAAGAATTCCCTGTACGATAACAAATACCCTTACCACCTAAACGACTAATTTCATCAGACAATGCCTTAGAACATTTAACATCATATAAAAATTCTTTTTTTGGTACTTTATCAATCATATCACGAATCATTAATATCATATATAAATCATTTGGTAAGAATTTAGCAGAATTAGTAACCATTCCCATACGATCACCATCACCATCAAATGCAAGACCAACATCTGCATGAACTTCCAATACCTTTTTCTTTAATTGACTAAGATTTTCTTCAACACATGGATCAGGATGATGATTTGGAAAAGTACCATCACTTTCTCCATTAATGACAACTAAATCCATTGGAAACATCTCATATAATTTTTTAGCAATAATACTAGTTGTACCATTTCCTGGATCAATAACCACTTTAACACGACGTGGTCCAAAATTTAAATGAGTACGGAACAACTCTAAATAATCATCTTCTATATTATAAGTAGATAACTTTCCTTCTCCTTTTTGAAAATTTCCACGCAAAATATAAGCCAAAAAATCTTGAATTTCTTGTCCTTTACAATTACCACTCTCATCAAAAGCAAACTTAAATCCATTATCATCCTTAGGATTATGACTAGCAGTAACCATAATACCACTATATACTTTTAACTTAATACAAGCATAATAATACATTGGTGTTGTACAAAGACCTAAAGAAATAATATCAACACCAGTTTCTAAAATTCCTTTAGTCAAAGCCTCATACAAACTAGGACTACTAAGACGATTATCATGACCAACAATACAAGTCTTCTTACCTAAATCACGTACATAACTACCAAACCCAAGTCCAATAGTATAGGCAGTATCCTCATCAATCTCACTAGGATAGATACCTCTAATATCATATCCCCTAAATATATTCTTATTAATATCTTCTTTATATCTCATATTAACCTCCTATAATCCCAGTATAACATAGTTAAGCAAAAAGATAAATAAAGGAAAAAAGCAAAGATCAAAATTGAACTTTACTATTAACACACAATATTTCATTTTTTCTTTTCTTTTTTTATTTTTTTCTTTAACTTTTGAATTTTCATCTCTTTTTTAGTTTTATCAAGTAATTGTAAAAACTCTTTTACTTTCTTATTAGCATCATATGAAACATTAGGGAATGCTCTTAATAATCTCGATGTTAAGGTAATATGTTTATGTAAAGCCGCTAAAACTTCTTTCTTTATCTTAGCTGTTGCATCTTTACGAATATAATGACTAATATTAATTTTCAATCGAACAGTAATATAAGAAGACTCAACAACATCCAATAAGAAAACAACAAACAAGCAAATTGCCAAAACTATAATAACCGTACTAGAAGGTTGATAAACAACCCAGGATAAAGCTGGATGAATCACTTTAACAACTAAGATTCCACCTACACCAAATAACAAAGCATTATCTAAACATACTCTTCCATTAATATTAAATTTTCTATCTGAATAATCCCACCAACGAAGTTGAAAAATTTTTTCCATAATTAAACTTGTAATATATTCAAGCAAGGTACAAAGAAACGCACTCATTACAAATAAAGCAAGCAAATCATTTTCATATCGATTTAAAAAAAGTACCATAATCAATGAACCAAATCCATAAATAGGTAAATATGGTCCAATTAAAAAGCCTCTATTAAATACCCATTTCTTCGCATGAATACTAACGGAAATAACCTCTATAATATATCCAAACATAGAATATAATAAAAACAAAAGGAACCAAGAACAAACTACATATATCATAAACATCACCTAAATAACAAGAGATATCAACATAATAACAATACCAATCAAAAGTCCCAAATTACGTTCATGAGCAAACTTTGTTTTTTTGATTCTAGGCCATAATTCAGAAAATAATATAAACAATAACATTCCTAATGTAAGAGAAAGTAAACTACCAACTACCCATTCTGGAACAACTTGATTATTTAATAAAAGAGAAATAATTCCACCCACTAAAGTAGAAAAAGCAACCCCACCAATTACTAACCATACTTTTTTAGATTTTTGATTTGCTTGATAAAAAGTAGTAGCAATAACCATTCCAAGAGGAAGATTATGAAATCCTATTCCAATAGCAAGCATTAATCCTGTAGAAACATCTGTTAATACAGTTGAATAAACTGCCATTCCCTCTATAATATTATGAATAACTAAAGCAATCGAAGAAATAATACCAATATGAGCTAAATTATTACTCTCCTCTTTTTTAGTCATTTTATGATGATCATGATGATCAGGAATAAAATGATCTAATCCTCTAAGTAATCCATATCCTAAAACAACAAATATCAAAAATAACCAAATATATCTAAGACCTAAATGTTCAATCACTTCAGGAATCAAATCCAAAATAATTAACATAACAATAACACTAAAAGCAAGTCCTAAAGAAAAATCTATAATCTTTTGTTTTTTATTAGCAAGAAAAGCAACCATAGCCCCTATTAAAACAAAAACTCCTAACAAAAATGTAACTAACAATCCAATGCTTTCTACACTCATTAATATCACCTATCTAACCATAATATATAATATAACAACTACTGCTAAAAAAACTCTATAAATCATAAAAACTTTAAAATTATGTTTTTGTAAATATTTTAATAAATATTTAATACATAAAAGTCCAATGACAAAAGAAACAAGTATACCAAGAATAAAAGTTCCTAGATTAGCAGCAATAACCCCCCAAACACTATCTTTAATCAATTGTAATACTACTGCACCTAATACAACTGGAGCACTTAAAAAGAAAGAAAACTTTGCTGCACTTTCTCTATCAAGTCCTAATACTCTACCAGCAGCAATAGTAGTACCACTACGAGAAAACCCTGGAATCAAAGCAAATACTTGACTACAACCAATTAAAATAGCATCAGATAAAGTCATTTTTTGAATAGTTTTTGTTTGCTTACTATATTTATCAGCCAAATAAATAATCACACCCATAATAGCAAGAGCTAAAGCAATTACAATATAATTAGAACGAATAATCTTTTCAATTGGCTCCTCAAACAGCACTCCTACAATAGCAGCAGGTATAGTAGCAGCAACTAAGTACCACAATATTTTTCCATCTTTATCAGCAACACCTTTTGTAAATCCCTTACAAATCATCCGAATAAAGTCATGAAAGAAAAACACTCCAATTGCAAGTAAAGTACCAAAGTGAAGTGCAATATCAAAAGTAAGTTCCATATTAGCACTCATTCCTGCTCCTATTCCAAAAATATCACGAAAAATAATTAAATGAGCTGAGGAAGATATTGGCAAAAATTCAGCAATCCCCTGAATAAATCCTAAAATTAATATTTCAACAAAACTCATAAGTTATCTCCTTTTAATTTTCAAATATTTCCATTATTAATGGAACAACATGTTTTTTACGAGAAACACAATTCTCTACAAAATAACCTTCTGGCACCATATCTTGTTCATAAGCAACATTCATAACTTCTTGCCCTTTTGTATTAAAAATTACATAACTACCATTTTTTATGATATCAGTAACATATAAAGCAAGAAAATCATAATGATTAGCTTCAGAAACCTCATCTAATACATGAACATAATCATCCAATTCTTCTTTCATCTCATCAAAATTCATAGTAAAGAATTGTCCAATAGCAAATGTCTTCTCATTAACAGTATATAATTTAAAATCATTATATAATACATCTTCTTTACTCATTCCCTCTAAAGAAGTACCAGCCTCTAACATCTCCATTCCATAATCTTGATAATTAACACCCGCAATACGAGCCAACTCAGTAACTGCCTCTTCATCACGAGGTGTTGCAGTAGGACTTTTTAAAATTAAAGTATCTGACAATATACCAGAAAGTAAAGCTCCTGCTATTTCTTTAGGAATATCCACTTTTCTTTCTTTATATAAAGTATAAACAATAGTACAAGTTGATCCAACAGCCATATTACGAAAATTAATTGGTGAATTAGTCGTAATACTACCTAAATTATGATGATCAAAAATCTCCAATATATTAGCCTCATCAAGACCTTCTACACTTTGTAATTTTTCATTATGATCAACTAAAATAACATTTTTAGGATGTTTTTCATTAAGATCTGTAATTCGTAATAATCCCAAACATTGATTTTTCTTATTAACAATAGGATAATTAGTATGTTTTAATTTATTATTAATATCTAAAACAGTATCAACAAATTCACTTTCTTCAAACTTTACTGGATTATAACTACGTATCATCATTCTAATATAATTAGTAAGTGGAATAAGTCTTGTAATATGATAAGAATCATAAGGAGTACGAATAATATTTACTTTATTTTTTCTAGCAATTTTGATATGTTTTTCTTTTATTTCAGAATCCCCAGATAAAATCAATAACTTAACACCTGATTCTACGGCATACTCAATAACACTATGACGATCTCCAACAATTAAAATATCATTTTTGGTCAAAGGAACAGTATTAATAAAAGTAGTACTACGATAAGCAGCAACTATAATCTTCCCAGCAAGTTCCTCATCAAACTTTAATACTTCTTCTCCTTTTAAAACCTTCATAATATTACTATAAGAAGTATATAACTCTTCATAATTAGCATTAACTACCATATGTGATAAATCCTTAATAGTAATTAACCCTAAAAAATCATTATCTTTTTGAACTACTGGAACGCCTGTTAACCCCTTTTCTAACATCATCTGATATCCATCATAAACAGAGTCTGTATCACTAATTACAAAATCCCTATGATAATTAACATCCTTAATCTGAAGTTTTACATCATTTAAATACTCAGGCTCTTTTAAATCAAAGAATTTTAACGCATACTTAGTTTCTTTATTAATATTACCTAAAATTCTAGGCTCTGTATTCTCACCTAATTGATTTTTTAAGTAAGAAAGCCCAATAGCTGACATAACTGAATCTGAATCTGGTTTTTTATGTCCAAATATAAATGTTTTTTCCATAATACTATCACTTCTTTCTTGCAAAAGTATATCATAAATTCCAAATAAAAAAAAGAGGTATTAAAAATCATCTTTTATAATAATTAAAAATAAAATAACCAAAATAGGACCAATACCTCTAATATATAAGTGTAAATGAAGCAATAAAACAAACTAAAAAAACAGTTCACAAGAACTATCTCATTTTAACAAAATTAACTACGAAAAACATAAACATAAACATGGCTGTACGAAGTTCTAAATGCATACGATAGCATCCTTCATAAACAGCTGCTATATCATCTACCAAATCAACAATCCAACTCTCAATATATTTTGGCGGAGTAAAAGTTACAGGAAACATATGTGTCCTAATAATATCCTTTTGTCTATCACTTAAATCGAAATATTTAGAAGCATTTTTCACAGCACACTCTGGATGATGACGAAGTCTCTCTATTCTACTTTCATGATTTACTTCATCCAAAAAGAAATCATGTAATAAAGCTGCCTCTGTAACCTCTTTATAATCTAATCTTAACGATTTACTAACTTTATAAGATAAATATGCTACTCGCATAGAATGATCATATCTTGTAATACCATGATGTGTAATAAATTTTAAACGATTAAATTCTTCTAATTCCAAAATAGGAGCAACAATATTTTCAAATTCTTCATCTACATAATTATTCATATAAACATCCTTTTTCTATATCCCATATATTTTATGCAAATTCTTACTCTATCATGATAACATAAAACTAAATACTAAGCAAGAAATGTACAAAAAGGGTCATACTTCTTCATGTAAATTGACATTCGCACGCTGCACACAAATAAAACTATATCATAAATCCAACTTTTTTGCAAACTAACGAAAAATCCGATAGTATATGGTTTCGGATGTACAAAATACAAAAAAACTCTGATATAATAATTATTTCTAAACAAAAAAAGAGGTTTTCATAGAAATAATATAGTACAAATTTATCGAATTAAGTAAAAAAAGAATAGAAAATTATACCAATTCTTTTAATATTTGATTTAATTCATTTGCTTCCTCTTCTGTTGTTTCAGTATTTTCTAATTCTTTATCAAACCAAGCTGGTAATTTATTCTCTTTCTTTGAAGAAGTAGATTTAACTGTTTTATTCTTAGTAAGAACCTTTTTCATTTTTTTATGTTCTTTTTCTGCTATTCTCATAGCTTCTTCTACTGTCTCTATATTAAGTCTTTTCCATTGACCAGCAATCGTTTCTACATAACTCTTCTTTAATTTTTCATGATTAATTTTTAAAACATAAGCAATCAAAACATTAACAACGCCAGGATTAAGTTTTTGATCAATAAGTAGATTTTCTATCAAACGCTTATCCCGATCAGTTGGTTCTGCTCCTTTATACTTTGCCTTTAAAAACTGATAAGGAGTTAAATTCTCAAAAGCATAAACCATCTTGGCCCATTTAGAATTATCACCCGCTGGCTTCTTTAAATAATCAGGTTGTTTATTATAAATAACAGTAGGTAAATTACCATTATGCTCAAATTGATAATATTCCCTAGCACTCTTACGAAGTAAATTCCTATCAATCATTCCTTTTTCATTTAAAGAATCTCTAACAAGACCCTGCATTGCTAAAGTATCTAACTGATATGTATAACTAAGTGAATTAATCAACTCCTTCACATCTTTAGAAAAACATCTTTCATGAACCATACTAGATGGAATACTAGAAATAAGCAAATTAAAGTCAATCCTATTTTCTATAGATGGTCGATTTACTTCTCTTTTTATAATCTCTTGTCTAACTTCTAATACATTTCCCAAAACACTAGTAAATACTTCATCAAAACTAGAAGTAATGTCTTCATACTCTCCTAAATTAATATGTGGTATTTTAAAATAATTCACAATTCTTTCATACTCTTTTTTTCCCAAATTATTAAAAAGAACAACCCCTAAAATAGGATGATTAAAAAATTCATGGGCAGACATAGGAGAATATATTAAATATACATATTGATTGACATTTCCCTCTTTATAATATGTCTTTAAAAGACCACAAGCCTCTAATTTTTCTCTAGCAACAACAATATCTTCTAACTTTAATTGCATAGTTGCCATTAAATGATGATGAGTTAAATCATGACTCATAACCGCAAATCGATTCAAATCATCTAACAAAGTAAAATATAATGACACAGCTGTATATCCAATAATTGGTTGATATAACATCGTAATAAGTTTTCTATCAGAATCATTAATCACTGTCTTATTAACAACAATATAAGTATCCGCTGGTAATATTGTCCTATTCTTCATTCCATCACCCACTTTATAACCCAAATAAATCACCCTAAAAAAGAATCCTTTTTTAATTCACCAAGTATTATAACACAATCCACAAAAAAATCTCTATCATATTTTATTATTATCATTACTTCCGTTTTCCCTAACACTTTTACATACTAATCTAATTACTATCATCTATATAAAAGAAAACAACAAATTATTTCATCTATCACTAGTAATTAAAACCAAACACCTCATCTTAAAAACTCAACCAAGAAATAATAATTTCCGGTGTAATTTTTGTAAAATATAAAAAAGTAAAGGCAATAAGTAAAAAAGGTCCAAAAGGAATCATTTTTTCTTGATTTTTATAGAGCAAAAACAAAGACATAGGTAAAGCAAAAATACTACCTAAAAAGATTGCTATAGTACCAAGTAAAGGATCTAATACTAAACCAAATAGAAACATCATTTTAACATCTCCACCGCCTAAACTCTCCTTCTTAAGCATCTTTTCTCCTAACCACATAATAAAATACATCAATAGAAATAAGAAGATACCTGTCAAAACATGAAAACAAGTATTAACAATTCCAACAGAAAAAAATTGTACAACAATAAAATAAAAACCAAAGAAAATTAAAACCTCATCTGGAATAATCAAATAATTTAAATCACTAACAGTAACTATAATTAATAATGAAATAATTCCCAAAGCAATTAATAACTCATAAGAAAATCCAAAACTATAAAAAGCAACAGCAAATAAAATTCCAGTAAAAAATTCCATGAGAGGTTCCATAACATCTATAATATGATGACAATATCTACACCTTTTTTTCAAAAACAAAAAAGATACTATTGGAATCCCATCTAAAAAAGAAAGGGCATGTTTACAATGATTGCAACGATAAGGAAAAAAATGATAATCCTCAGTTGCTAATCTCTCTCCCAAAACTGTATAGAATCCTCCAAAAAAGCATCCTAAAATAAAAAAGATAATTAAATATAATATATCCATAATTATCCTCCTTACTGTATTTGTCCATAAATACTAAACATAGGCTCAACAATTGATAATAAGATAATACCAACAATTACCGCCAAGGCACAAATCATCAATGGTTCCATTAAACTCTTCAATTGATCAATTACTGATTTATGCAAAGCTTGAAAGTGCTCAGCAACTTTCTCCATCATCAAACCTAATTGCCCCGTAGATTCACCAGTAACTAACATTTCATAAGCAACAACAGGAAAGGCCCATTCTCCACGGAATGATGCTGAAATAGAATCTCCTTTTCCAAGATTATGTAACGTTTTATCAATAATACGTTTATAAACTTCGTTATTGGTAATCTTAGATAAAATCTCCATACTATCTGTAATAAAAACTCCATGATTCAAAAGAGAAGCAAACGTCTTTGTAAAATTAGCAACCTCATTATAAATAATGATACTCTTTAAAACTGGAATATGCATTAAAAATGTTTGAACAGCAGTACGGAATTTTTTATTTTTCTTAAAACAGAAAATAAAGCCTCCAACAACCAAAATAATTCCTATAATAAGAACAATATAATTATTTTTAATAAAATTACTAGCACCTAAAACAGCAAGTGTAATAGCAGGAAGTTCTGCATCATTACTTTCAAACATACTAGCAAACTGTGGAACTAAATAAGTAAGCATAAAAATAAGTACGATAAAAGCAATAGATAATACAACACAAGGATATGTCATAGCACTAATCATTTGTTTACGTGTTCTCTCCATTGTAGTATAATAATCTGCCATATCATCCAAAATAGAAGGTAAATCACCAGTCATCTCCGCTGTTTTTACCATATTAACTAATAATTTAGGAAACACAGTTTCTTGCTTTAACATTGCATTAGAAAGATTCTCACCTTTTAACAATTCATACACTAATCGTTGAAAAGCTTTTTTAGATGCTGGCTTACTAGCTTGTTTTGCTAAAATCTTAACAGCATCAACAAGTGGTATACCAGATTTAATATACGTAGATAACTGAGTTAGTGAAAACGACAAATCAGAAACCTTCATTTTAGCATGATCATTAATATCTATATCATAAGCTGCTCGTACTGTAATAGATACAACTTCATAATCCTGAGACAACAAAAAATTTCTAACTTCTGACTCACTCTCCGCCTCAAAAGTTCCCTTTTCCTTTTTACCCATAGCATTAATAACTACGTAACGATACTTAATTAGTGGTCTCTCTGGTGCATTTTCAACTCTTTTTTGTATCCCTGGCTTAGGAGAAAAGTCATTCATATCAGAGTTGACATCCGTCTTTTTATCTTTCTTCTTTTGAAAAGAAAACAGTGATTTTTTTTGTTTTGGAGGTGCAACATTCCCTTGTGCTGGAAGAACATTATTACCATCAGGCACAGGTTGACCTGCAGCAACATTACCTCCAACCGCTGTTGTAGCATTTGAATTTTGAGAGTCTTTTTTTAATGCACTTCCAACTTTCGATAGTATACCCACTATTCATCACTCCCTATTCTTAATTAAGTATAACATAACATATTTTTTTTGAAAATAATTAAATTAACTTTTTCAATGAATTTACATATATTAAAATAAGAGGTGATGATATGTATCCTAATCCTTATTTAATGAATCTAACTCCCAAGGCAAGTCTACTAACTCGAGGTCTACAAGCAATAAAAACTGTAAAATGGTCAAGCTTATTAGAAGGAACCCAGAAAACTCTAGGAGTTATCAATCAAGCAATTCCCATTGTATATCAAATAAAACCTATTATGAATAACGCCAAAACAATATTTAAAATTGCTGATTCCATCCGTGATACCAAAACACCACAAGAAAAAGCACCACAACAACAAACAACAGCAACAACTACTTCCAACATAACCACCCCATCAAACTCTCCAATCTTTTATATATAAAAAACTCGGAACTAAATTCCGAGTAAAATGCTATTTTGGTAGCGACGGAGGGAATCGAACCCCCGACCTTCTGGGTATGAACCAGACGCTCTAGCCAGCTGAGCTACATCGCCATTTCACATAACAAATTGATTATAACAGATAAAAAAAACTTTTTCAATACCTTTTTTATTTTTGTTATATACAAATTGCTATTTTTTAGATATAATATACATACAAAGGAGAGATTACATGAAAAAATGTTACAGAGGAAACATAAATAACTTAGAAATCATTGCAGAAAATATACAAGATGCAACAGTAGAAAGTAAATTTAGACCTACTCTAATAGAAAAAAATGTTTTATTTTACCAAAACTTTTCTGGTAGATTAATACGATTTGATACTGGCGAAGCTCCTAATACTCATGAAGAAGCAGTAGATTGGTTAAACAACCATCCTAAAGAAGGAGAAAAAATACCATATTATGATGAACACAGTCTATCAACAATATTTTTAACTGATGAGCAATTTAAACAATTCAAACAAACTCACCAAATAGCCTCAACAAAAAGCAAAATAAAAACTTATTTAAAACATCGTCTAAATAAAAAGAACTAAAGAACCATTCTTCTTTTTTATTGTCAAGCTACAAGAAAAAGAAAGCATGTATCTTTAGAAAAATACCTTGTACCCAAGGAATCCGAAGAATCTTCTTCGGTTTTTCTTTTACCATTTCCTTAACTATTTTATTAGCTATTTTATCAATATTTCTAGATTCTAATAAAGAAAAAAGTTTTCTTTGATAATTATGTATAGATAAAAACTTATCATTCAACTCTTGATATAACTCTACTTTATCAATCATTGCTTGATTAAATCCTGTTGCATAAGCACCAGGCTCGACCAAACAAAAACAAACAGAATTACCGAAAACTCTACTCTCTCGTTGCAATGTTTTCACAAGCTGCGATATCGCAGCCTTACTAGATGTATAAACACCTAAAAAAGGAAATGGGTACATAGAAGCTAAAGAAGAAGTAACAAAAATTTTACCAGTAATCTTTTTATCTACCATATGTTGATAAACTTTCTTCAATAACAAAAAAGATCTAAAAAGATTAACCTCATAAATATCTCTCAAACTATTCTCATCCATCGACAATATACTACCGGCAGTACCACAACCAGCATGATTAAATAAACAATCAATATCTAAATGATCGACAATATTAATATCATCAGAAGTTAAATCCATCTTAAAACAAATAGCATGAACTCCCTCTTTTTCTAATTTTTTTCGTAAATGAAAAACCTCCCTCACACTTCTACAAGTCATATAAACCAAGTGTCCCTCCAAAGCAAGCTTCTTCCCCACTTGATAACCAATACCAGAACTAGCCCCTGTAATTAAAGCACGCATAAAACCACCCATAATTAGAATAACCAAAAAAAGAAACTCTATACTTAAGAGCTTCTCTTAATAATAAAGGATACACCTTTTTTTTCATTTTTAATAGTAATATCATAATTCATAATATTTAAAGTCTTTTTAACAATCGAAAGACCCAATCCAAACTCTCCTTTGATTCCCTTCCGGAACGGAGTAAAAATTCCCTCAAGAAAATCATCATCGATGTGTTCTCCATCATTATATAAAATTATTTTATTTTGCTTTGCAGTAATTTTTATAGTAGTATTAGCATATCGCATAAAATTCGAAAGTAAATTATCAAAAATGGTTTCCCAATGTTCCATAGTACCATAGTATTTAGATTTTTTGTCAACATCTACAACAAAATTAATTTCTTTTCTATGAAACTTAAATTTATCAACTTCAATTTGGATAATTTTCGTCATATCGACTAATTTATTTTCAATATTTTTAGTATTTTTTAAATAATCAAGTTTATTCAAGTAAAGAAGTGAGTGTACTTTATTTTCTAACTTTTCAGTTTGCTGTTTTATAACTCGAAGAGCAGTATTACTATCTTCGACCTTATCTTCAACAGCTTCAATATATGATTTTATAACGGTGAGAGGTGTCTTAAAATCATGTGATATATTTTGATACATTTGATTACGGTATTCTTCTTGATTAATTAGAGAGATTCTCATATCTTCGATTGCTAAAGCAAGTGATTTAATTTCATCATCAATTTCAAAATTAATATTATGATTATAATCTGTATTATCAATATGATCAATCTTATCTTTTAGTTTTTCGATTCTTTTAACAATAAAAGAAGACCAAATGACAAGTAAAAGACCAATTAATAAACAGGTACTCAAAACTATTGGAAAGATAGTGCTTAAAATTGTCTCTTTTGTTTCGTTGATATAACTATCATTTGAGATAGCAACTTTTGTAATGTCATCTTTTGTAATTGTATAGTAGTAGTAAGTATCATGATTATAGTGAAACTTTCCATAATCATCTTTAATATAGGATAATAGTTTATTAGTATCTTTGATGTGAATCACTTGTTGAATATTTTCACTGGTCATCATAGTATCATCAACGATATAAAGATATGCAATTTCCGTATTAAGTAATGAATCATCAATACGATTATCACCTACAAATTTTAAAGGTTCGCTTAAATAGGTATATATATTTTTTTCTGCTACTGGAATCAACATTTTTGGAAGAATAACACCCATGGAAATAAATAAGATTGTAAAAGCCAAACCGATTAAAAATAGTAACTGATGACTAAGTTTTGTCTTACGTAATCTCATGATAAACGATACCCATAACCATAAACAGCATTGACATTAAGTTTAGGCATCTTTTTTCTAAGTCTTCGAACCAAATCATCCACTACTCGATCAGTTCCAAAATAATCTTTTCCCCAAACAGCATCCAATATTTCTTCCCTAGAAAAACATTTATTTTTATTTTTTAAAAGAAGTAACAACAAGTCAAACTCTAACGTTGTAAGTTTTAATTCTTTATCACGATTGCCTAATACAATTCGCTTTTCTGCGTCAATTTTATAACAATCATAACAAAGATATTGTGTTTGAGTATCTTTATATACTCTTTTTAAAATTTTATTAACACGTAATACTAATTCCTTACTAGAATATGGTTTTGTAATATAATCATCACTACCAAGCTCTAAACCTAAAATCTTATCTAAGTCTTGATCTCGTGCGGAAGTAAAAATAACAGGTACATCTTCATCTTGCTCCCGGATAGCTTTGATTATATCGTAGCCATTAACATCATCTCCTAACATAATATCCAGTATCCACAAATCAACTTTTCCACCTATATAATTAAGTGCATCGCGACCTTTTGTAAAAGCAATAACCTGATAACCAGAACGTTCTAAATAGGTCTGAATAAGGTTTGATAAGTCAACTTCATCTTCAACAAAACAAATTGTATACATATTAACCACCTACCAATAGTATAACACTATTCCCTGAATTCATCTATAACCTTATGAGCATCCCCTCCTTTAATAAGAAATATATTGACTCCACTATAAATATCCTCCTCCTTTCATCTATATAAAAAAATTGGTATAATAATCATTCATTCTATTTAACTAACTTCTATCTATCTTCCTCCTTTCGACAATTTAACTATATCGCATAAATGTGTAAGAATTATTAAATAATTATGGGAAATTATGGGAATATAATTTCCGATAAAGAATTTTTATCTTTTCTCCTCCTTTCTTGCTATAAATATATAAAACAATTATGAAAACTACTTGATAAAAAAACGGGAAATTATGGGAATAAAAAAAGACTAAAACTAGTCCCTAAATTGTATACTACTAAGTATTTTATAAACATTATCATCATTAAAATAATCATCATCCAACTGTTCTTGATAGAAAGATATAACATATTTATTATTACCATTATATAAATAAACAAAATAATTATTCTTCTGTTTTATCATATAACCTTCACCTACATCACCATCTAAATAATAAACATCTCCTGTAGGTACTAACAAATCTACTAATGTTCTAGCAACATAATAAAATTGAATATCCGAAAGCTTAGAAAAAATCGTAAACTTATCTTTACCATGCTTATCTAAATAATGTAAAACATCCGTCATAGTAGAAATATCATACTTCTTCATTATTTTTTTTGCATCTATATGTTTATCAATATCCTCTATACTACTACTCAAATCATTCTTCATCAATGACATAGCAATATCTACTTCACCATTAGAGTATAAAACATCAAAATCATTATCTTTCCGATCTAAATCCTTAGTAAATCCATCGGGTAAACAAATAGAAAGACCTTTAAAATGGAAATCACATTCCTCAGTAGAAGAAAGTCCTAAGGTTCCCTTAGTAGGGACATATTCATCCACAACAACCTTGTATTTAAAATAAACCAAGTAACTTCTATAACCTAAAAAAACTATAAAAGCTATAATTACAATACCAAGAATAAATAATATTTTCTTCTTCATCTAACTCACCTCTAGTATAACTATATCAAAAAAAAATTTAAAAAAAAAGAAATATTGATAATTTCTTATAAATTAACATCCATATCTTTAATCAATAAAGAAATAATCAACTGACGCTTTTGCTACCATTACCTCTTTATCATCATAAAGTAAAACTTCATAAACAGAGATAGTTTTTCCAATCTTTATCGCCTTAGCAACCGCTTTAATATAACTTCCATAAGCAGCATGTAAATATTCAATATTAGCATTTAATGTAACAGCTTTTCTACCAGTAGAACGAGCCGCAATACCAGCAGCTGTATCAGCAAGTCCAAACAAAAAACCACCATGTACCATTCCATATGGATTTAAACTTTCATCACGAACCTCTGCTTTCATTACACAATAATGTTCTTTTAAATCAACTAGTTTATAATGATTATTTTTAATAAAACCTTCTACTTGACTCATATACTTCAATCCAAAATCTAATAATTCTTTATCACTCATAATTATACACCTTCCTAACTACATTTTTTCTAATTTTTCTACAGCATCATAAATAGTTTTAACAGGAATCAATTTAATATCTAAATTCTTTTCCTTTTTTACTTTTAAACAAGTTTTATAATTATCACCCGCTGGAACTAAAAAGACATCAGCTCCTCCATCAACAGCCCCTAATAATTTATATTCAACCTCCCCAATCTCTCCAATAGTACCATCAGACTCAATAGTACCAGTTCCAGCAATATTCATTTTCTTCGTTAAATCTTTTTTTATCAACTGATCATAAATAGAAAGCGTTGTAACAAGACCAGCAGAAGGTCCGGACTCATTACGCTCAAACTGAAATTCTACCTTAGGATCTGTATCATAACTACTAACAGATTGTAACGCAACCCCTAAAAGCTTACGTCCATCTTCTAGATATAACCTACAATCAAGATCGACACGCTTTTTATCCCGTAACACTGTAACAGTAACTTTACTATCCTCTATTTGTTGCAACTCATTTTGAAATTCTTCTAAATTATCACAGTCCTTACCATTAATACTTATAAGTTGATCTCCTACCTCAAGAGGATTATCATACCCATCCAGAGTCACAATAACATAAACTTTAGTATCAATAATATTACATTTTTTATTAGCCAATTTATACGCATAATAAATAGCATTACTATTAGAATACTCTAAATCTAGCTCACTACGGAATTCAATATCGTCATAATCCTCATCCGTTGTATATTTATAATCATCCATACTAACCTTTTCCCAATTAGGCATAACATAACTAAGTAAATAACTAAGCGTTGTTCCTTTTAATTCAGAAACATAAGATAAATTAAAACTACCCTTACTCTGATATCCATCTTCTACAACTACCCGTTTACTAATATCACTAATTCCCCCACCAATAATAATATAATAATTAACGGGCCAAGAACAAACTACCCAAAAAGCAATCAAAAATAAAATATATTTATATTCACTTTTAATAAAATTCAAAATTTTCTCATAAAATTTCTTAAGCATGCAATTACCTCCATGATACATTATAACAAAGAAATGAGGAAATATGAAAAAAAATAAAAAAAGTAACTTGATTCTAGTTGTATTAATATGTCTAAGTATATTATATCTAATAAACTCCACCCTAATAACAAACCAAATTCTAAGATATACAAAACTATTTATAGAAAAACTATTTCCAGCAAGTTTTTTATTCTTTACCCTATCAACTTTATTAATTGAATATAATGCCGTAGAAAAACTAAGTAATCTACTACATAAAAATGGTTCCTGTTTTTATGTAGTAATTATGAGCCTAATTAGTGGATTCCCTAGTGGTAGTAAATATACAAAAGATTTATTAGAAAAAAACTTAATCACTGAAAAAGATGCAAACTATTTAATCAGCTTTACTCATTTTCCCAATCCCTTATTTATTTTAGGGTCTGTATCTGTTCTTTTTCCATCGAAACGATACGCAACTACAATACTTATTAGTTTAATACTAGCTAATTTAATCATTGCTTTCATAAAAAGACCGAAAGAAAAAGATAATCCCCTAGTATTTATAGAAAATACTCCTTCCTTTCCAAAAATCCTACCAAAAGCAATATTTTCATCTATAAAAACCATCTTACTAATTTATGGAACATCTATTTTCTTTTATTTAATAATTACTATTATAAATCAATATATAAAATTACCACTAATAGAATACATATTAATAAATGGAATCTTTGACTTAACAAACGGCGTCTTCTTAACCAGTCTAATTTCCAATCCTATAATACGAAGTTTAATCATTATCTTTTTCTTTGCATTAGGTGGAATTTCTGTTCATATGCAAACAAAAAGTATCATCGCTGATACTAAAATAAATTATAAAAATTTCCTTATAGGAAGGATATATCAAATAATATTAGCCAGTATTTTATTTTTATGTATAATTAATTGGTGAAACAATATCAATAGAATATCTATCTCCTAAATCTGGATGTGACATAATAATATGAAGAGAAAAAACTTGATTTGCCGTAGAAACCTCTACTGCATTAATTCTAAGACTATAAATCGTTCTCGTACCACCACTAGAATTATTAATCTCTTCATGCCCTAAATCAGGAAGTGGATACTCAGTTAAATCACCTTCAGGACCATAACTAATAGAAAATTCATCACTTCGATTCTCAGGAATATTATAAGGCGTACATAAAGTACTAACATCACTAGAATCTACAGCACTACATCCAAAAATCTGCTTAATTTCTAAAATTCGCTTCGTACCATCTTTCAAAGCCATAGTAATACGATAACCAGAGTTTCCATCTAAAGCACTGGTTTGTACTGTAGATAGGCCAATCTTAATCAAATCATCTTGAATATCCTTTGTTAACAAATTATTATAAGTAACTAAACTCAATTTATAAGAAGATATAGTCTCTTTATTTTTTAAATCCAAAATTCCATTATACATAGAAACAACAATAACAATAATAATAACAAAAGTAACTAAAATCTCTACAGCTGTCATTCCTTTATTATTTAATTTTCGTATCATTTAACCACCTCCATATTTGCATAAGAATAATATTCTTCATCTTCGGAAGTTTGTTTGAATTCAACTAAAACTCTAAACTTAGCACCATTTTCAGAAGCAACTTCAAAATTTGGTAAATACTCAATATAAGAGACAAAATTTTCAGTAAAACCAGTAGAATTACTTTGTATTTTATCCTTAAATGTCTGTATATTATAAGTAGTAACCACGACTTTATTTATACCTAGCCTACTCCACATCTCACTACAGAAATTCCTATCCTCGCTCCCTAACTCACTACATTGAAAATTAGCATATCCATTACTAGTAATATTAGCATTCAGTCCCCCAGAACGATAAAAATCATAACTACTACTTTGAATAAATCTCTTAATCCAATAAGCTCCATATTTACTATCTACATCGTCATAAAACTCTCTTCTTTCATACTCACCTACTAATGGATAAAAATTAACATAAATAACAGAAAATACAGCCATAACAAAAACTGTAACAACCAATGTTTCAACCAAAACAAAACCTTTATTATTTTTTTTCATCTTTTTCCCATCTACTTTCTTGCTATTATACTAAAAATATTATATAATAAAATAAGATAAAATACCATAGTAAAAAACAAAAGGGGTTGACACTATGATAAAATTTGACTTTACGAAGACACCAATTACCCAGATTGCAGACTATATAATTATATCAGCTGCTAAATCAGGTGCTTCTGATATACACTTTGATCCTAGAGAAGATGGCATGATGGTTCGTTTTCGTATCGATGGTGATTTACAAAATTTTACATATATACCAAAAACGTATGAAAGAAATCTTACTACCAGACTAAAATTACTAGCAAATATGAACATTACAGAATCTCGTCTTCCTCAAGATGGAGCCATCAAAGGTAATTTCGGTGGTACTTATTTAGATATGCGTGTTTCATGTCTTCCATTAAATGAAGGAGAAAAGATAGTTATTCGTATTCTAGATTATTCCAGAAGTTTGCAAGGATTAGATAGTCTAGGATTTAACGAATCAAACTTAGCCAGATTAAAACGTATGATTCAAGTGCCTAATGGAATTATTCTAATCACTGGAGCAACAGGATCTGGTAAATCAACCACTGTATACTCTGTTTTACAAACATTAAATAAAGAAGAAACTAACATTATCACAGTAGAAGATCCTATAGAAATGAATATTGAAGGTATGAATCAAGTACAAGTAAATGCCGAAATCGGTATGACCTTTGCCGCAGCACTTCGTTCTATCCTACGTCAAGACCCTAATGTTATTCTAATCGGAGAGATTCGTGATAGTGAAACTGCGCAAATTGCCGTTCGTGCCGCAATTACTGGACACTTAGTTTTATCAACAATCCATACCAATAATACATTATCAACAGTAGAACGTCTACTAGATATGAACGTAGAACGTTACTTATTATCTACTGCCCTAACCGGTATCATCTCACAAAGACTAGCAAAAAAAATATGTACTAAGTGTCGTGTCAAAAGAAGAACAACTAAATTTGAAAAAAAGGTATTTAAAAAATACTTAAAAAAAGATATAGATAGAGTATGGGATGCTAACCATGATGGTTGTGATGCCTGCCGTAAAGGATATAAAGGACGTGTCGCTATACAAGAAGTACTAGAATTAGATGATGAAATGCGAAATGCATTAAATAATGAAAATATAAGTAAAGATGAGCTATCAAAATTAGTATATAGTGATAAAGTAATTACAATGTTACAAGATGCTTTAGGAAAAGTAGTCGATGGAAGTACAAGCTTCGAAGAAGTATTACGTGTTATAGAAATAGAAGATGCTGAAGATTTCTTTGAAAATGATGTTGCTGAAAAAATAAAGGCAAAAGAAAAAGCTAAGGAAGAACAAGAAAAACTAGAAGAAATGAAAGAACAGGAAGAAAATGCACAACAAGAGTTAGAAATAGTACCATTAAATAAAGCAACCCCTACAAATATTCCAACGACTATTCAAAATGAATCTACACAACCAACCATGAAAACAACAACAACAGACAAACCAATCAATACACTAGAGAAAATAAACACAGTTGAAAATCAAAAAAACACCCCAGAAATCACCTCAGCAATCAAACAAGAACAACAACCAACCCCTTTCAGTAACCCTACCATTACTAAGATTGACACTTCTCAACCTTCGATTATTCCTATAATATCCACCACAAAAAAACCAGCAACAGAACAAACACAATCACCAGTCAATCAAAAAAAACAAGCCACTTCAATTATTCCAACCATTATTAATAAAGCAGAGCAACAACCAGCAACTGAACAAATGGTTTCACAAGCAATAAGTGTTCTACCAAGTCAATAAATGAAAAATCCTCTAAATTAAAATTAGAGGATTTTTTTTATAAAAAGTTAAATCTCAATTAAATTATCAATAATCTCTTGATTAATATCTTCAATAGACCTTATTTTATCATCTTTAACACATTCTATTCTTTTCCAATTATACATCTCAGAAAGTTCAATATAAGCCTCCTCAGCATTTTTTAAATGCTCCTCAGAACGTTCATGTTCATCCACCACTTTTCTAGTTTCTCTTAATTTTAAAGAATATTGATATGGCATATGTAAAAAAATAGTCTGATCAGGCTTTGGAAGTTGCAACAACCAATATTCTAATTTATCAATCCATTGATACATTAAAAACCTCTCATCCTTATCATGAATCTTACTACCCTGATGAGCAAGATTAGAAGTAGTATAACGATCTAAAATAACATAGTAACCATCTTCTAAATAAGGAAGAATTTTCTCCATATTATACTTTCTATCTGCAGCATAATATAAACACGCAATATGAGGATCAACATGATCAGCCCCTTCTGGAAAAAAGCCTTGTAAAATTTCTGGATTTCCCAGATAAGGACCTCCTACAATTCTACCAGTTGGTGTATCATACATAGGAAATCCAAAGCGAATACATTTTTTTCCAGCTTCTTTTAATTTTTTTTCTAACAAAAGAGATTGTGTTTCTTTTCCTGAACAATCTGTCCCTTCGATAACAATTATCTTTCCTTTCATACAACCAATCCTTTCTATCTACATACAAAATAAACTTTTCTCCTAATATAATTACTATATAATACGTTTGTTCGCTTGTCAAGAGTAACCTTTAAATCCCTTATAACCAAAAATAAGTGTACCATTAAACACTTATTCTATTATTTTCATCAAAAGGTACAAGTAAACACTTACGACTTGCTAGATAATCACACATATGAACAAAATTTTGATACTTTGTCTTTGGAGCTTCTAATACTTCTTCACCATTATAATCCTTAGTCCATGGCCCCATATGAGTTCGAATGACAGAGCAAAGAAGTTCTAACTCTTCATCACTCATAAGTAAATCAGCTTTATGTTCCATAATATAATTAGCCATTAAAAGAGGATGATCAAAGCGAACATAACGTTCTTTAGGAATACCATGTTTTAATCCGTCATGAAGTAATAATCCCATTAACATAATATCTTTTTCATTATCCGTATATTTATTACCAATACAAGGATCTTGTAATAATTCATAACCAATTCTAACCGTCGCTTTTGTATGACGAAGAAGTCCTCCTTCACCAAGTGAATAACTAGGATGATACTTTCCTGTAGAAGATGCAGGAACTAAAAAGAAATAATCAGGTAATGCCCCTATCATCGTACGACAATCTTCTAAAATAGTCTCATCCTTTATATAACCAAGTTCAACCTCAAACTCTTCTACTTTATTCATAACAACATCCCTCCAATAATTTAACTATAATTTCATTACTAAGATACCAATAAGAATAAGGAATAATAATATTATCATCTTTTTCAATTAAATATCCCTGATCAATTAACTTTTGATAAGGATAAACTTCTTCTAAGTTTTTACCATAGAATTGAAAAAATTTATTCTTAGAAATTCCCCATTTTGTCCTTAGATTTAAAATAACCTCATATTCCATTTTATCATAAGTAGACAATTTTTCCTCTTGGTAACGATAATTTCCCTGTAAATAATGTGTCATACTACGAGTATTAGCATAACGAATATTTAAAATATATCCACTGGCTCCAAGGCCAAAACCATAATACTCCCAATTATTCCAATAACACAAATTATGACGAGAATACTTTCCATCTTTTGCAAAATTACTAGTCTCATAATGAACATAGTCTTTTAACATCTCACAAATTCTCTGATACATTCTAGCATCCATATCTTCATCGACCAAAGAAGAATGTTGCAAATACAATGATGTATGCTCTTCTAAAATAAGTGAATAAGTAGAAATATGATTAACATCTAAAGATAAAAGAAAAGAAACATCTTCTTCTACTTCCTGTATACTTTCACCAGGAAAAGCATACATTAAATCTAAATTAATATTAGTAAGTCCTTTTTCTCTACAATAACAAATAATTTCTTTAACATAAGACAAATCTAGGCTACGATTCATCTTCTTTAAAATCCATTCGTGTGTAGTTTCCATTCCAAAACTAATACGATTAATACCAAACTCTAAAAATAAATCTATTTTTTCCTTAGTAATACTATCAAAATTTGCCTCAATTGTAATCTCACAATCTTTACTTCTTTTAAATCTAGATAAAATAGAAAATAAATATTTAAGTTCACAAATCGATAAACAACTAGGTGTTCCACCACCTATATAAATAGTATTTAATTCTTCTTCTTGATAATTTTTTAAAATCTCTTCATCCAAACTATCTAAATAAGATAAAACATATCCTGTATCATAAAACAATTTACAAAAATCACAATAACTACAAATTTTTTTACAAAAAGGAATATGGATGTAGCAACTACGTATCATTTTCTAAAATGACCTTTTCTATCTTCATCCACAGACCTTCTCTGATTTTCATATGCCGTTAAATCTAATTGTTCCTGAACCTCCAAAGGTACACAATCACTATGAACCATATCATATATAGTAGAACTAGGCATCCCATATAAAGCCTCTGCTCCTTGATAGGTTAAATGTTGAGAAACAATTTCTGAAGCAACCTCTAATGCCTTCTCACTAGTATATGTAACCCCTTTCTTACCTTTAGAACCACCAATACGTCGACCAGCTTTTTGATTAGATTCTTTTTTTTCTAAAACAAGTTTATATAATTCAGGATTAATAGCCTCTAACTTTTTTATATGTAACTGAAGTGTTCTCTTCGAAATACCTAAATCACAAGCAGTATCACTAATTGTTTTATCATTACTTATATATAATTTTGCTTCTTCTATAATTTGTTTTTCATTCATTATATATCCTCCTAATAATTATAATAAAAATAGTTAAGAAAAAGTACCAATTACTTATCTCCTGTAGATAAAATAGATAAAAATGCTTCTTGTGGTACTTCAACACTACCAATTTTTTTCATTCTCTTTTTACCCTCTTTTTGTTTTTCTAAAAGTTTTTTCTTACGACTAACATCTCCACCATAACATTTCGCTAAAACATTTTTTCGTAATGCCTTAATATCAGTACGAGCAATCACATGAGTACCAATCGCAGCTTGAATAGGAACTTCAAACATTTGTCTTGGAATAATCTCTTTTAATTTTTCTACTACGACTTTACCACGATTATAAGCAAAGTCTTTATGAACAATAACAGATAAAGCATCAACAACTTCTCCATTTAATAAAATATCCATCTTTACTAAATTACTTTCCTTATAGCCAATCAACTCATAATCAAAAGATGCATATCCTTTGGTAAAAGACTTTAATTTATCAAAAAAATCATATACAATTTCAGAAAGTGGAAGTTCATAATGTATCATTACTCGCATTTGATCCAAATATTCCATATTAATAAAAGTCCCCCTCTTATCTTGACACAATTCCATAATTGGACCTATATAATCACTAGGTGTAAAAATACTAGTTTTAACATAAGGTTCAAATGTCTTAGAAACAACTTCTCTTTTTGGCATTTTTGTAGGAGAATCAACCATAACTTTAGAACCATCAGTAAGTAAAACTTCATAAATAACCGAAGGAGATGTAGCAATTAAATCTATTCCAAATTCTCTTTCTATTCTCTCTTCAATAACTTCCATATGTAAAAGTCCCAAAAAACCACATCGAAATCCAAATCCTAATGCTTTTGATGTCTCCGGTTCTGCAGTCAAAGAAGCATCATTTAGTTTTAGTTTGTCAAGAGCATCTCTTAAGTCTTCAAATTTACTAGCATCAATTGGATATAGTCCAGAATAAACCATAGGTTTCATCGGTTGATATCCAGGTAATGCTTCTGCTGCTGGATCAGATTGCAACGTAATTGTATCCCCTACTTCCACATCACTAATGCTCTTAATAGACGCAGATAGATAACCAACTTCTCCAGCCTTCAAAGAAGATATAGCTTTCTCTTTAGGAGTATCAATAGAAAGTCCAACCACGTCATATGTTGCTCCTGTTGCCATCATCCGTATAACATCACCAACTTTAACCTCACCTTCCATCACACGAATACTGATAATTACACCACGATAAGCATCAAATAAACTATCAAAAATTAATGCTTTTAAAGCCTTATGAACATCACCAGTAGGAGCAGGAATCTTTTCAATAATGGCCTCTAACAAAGTATCAATTCCCTCACCTGTTTTTGCACTAGTAAAAATAATTTCCTCCTTAGAAAACCCAATATTTTCTAATTCTTCTTCTACCTTAGGTAAATCAGCACTCGGTAAATCAATCTTATTAACAACAGGAATAACTGTTAAATTATTATCAAGTGCCAAATATAAATTAGCTAATGTTTGTGCTTCTACTCCTTGTGTAGCATCAACGACCAATAACGCTCCCTCACAAGCTGCTAGACTACGAGACACCTCATAAGAAAAATCTACATGTCCCGGAGTATCTATCAAATGAAAATAATACTCTTCTCCGTCATGATGATACGTAAGTTGTACCGCATTTAACTTAATCGTAATTCCTCGTTCTCTTTCAATATCCATAGAATCCAACATTTGATTCTTTAATTCACGTTTTTCTATTGCACCAGTTTTCTCTAAAATCCGATCAGCAAGTGTACTTTTCCCATGATCAATATGAGCAATAATACAAAAATTTCTAATATTCTCCTGCCTCATAAATCCTCCTGTTTTTTAACTAATTAATATAACCATCACAAATACTAGTATATCATATTTTCTATTTTTTAGGGATAAAAGAAAACATTACCCTAAAGTAATGTAATAATTATTCTTGAATCGAACTCTGATAAAAATAATACTCCCCATCTTTTTCCTTAAATTTATAAGTTATAATATTAGCCTGATTAATATAATCTTCTACAGAAATTGGACTCTTTTGATAATCTGCTAAAGAAACATTACTTTCACTATCTATTAACATCGTATGATTAAAATCACGGTATACATTATAACTAACTACATTATTAGACTGAGAACTAGTAATATAAATTACTCTCTCTACTAGAGTTACTGTCCTATCTTCATCCCTAGATGCACTTTCTAATATTGCCATATAAACAGGAATTGTCTTAGAAGATAATGTGGTAGAAGTAACAGAAGTAGTATACATTTCTTTATTTACATCATAAGTAAGTGATAATTTATTTCCTCCTCTTAAAGTCTTTCCAAGAGTAATAGGAATTGTTCCTTGTTTTAGATAAGTAACTTTATCTCCAAAATATGCTTTCATTAGTTCATCCATTCTACTATCAGAAATAAGGTATTGTCCTTCTTCATCAGACTCCTCTAAATCTTTTTCTCGAAGCCCATAAAGAGCATAACTAAACTTCTCGGCATTACTAAAATCTTTTAAAGAAACAAATTGTTCTTTTAAATATTTATTTAAAGTACCACTATTTCTTCCATAAGTTGCTTTCTCATAAATTTTTTTCACCTCAGGATCATCAACACTTAATGTTGTAGAAAAAGAATCATCTTCCCTTGGCTTATTATCCCCTCCAAAAAATAGACTACTAACAAAATAAACACCTACTCCTAAGACGATTGCTACAAGAACTAATACAATAACTTTACCTGGCAACTTCTTTTTTTCCTCATCATGTTGAGGAGGCCTAGGTGGAGCATAGTTTTCTCCATCAACAATATAATTATCATCATCTGGAACATACATAAAATCCCTCCGTCATTTAACAAAAAATAACAACCTACCCCGTCTATTCTAATTATATATAAGGATAGAAAAAAAGAAAAGAGAAAAAAAGAAGTTGACGTAAAATATTAATCTGAAAACGATTGATATTTTTTTATAATCAACTCACTAATCTTAACTCCATCCATCGCTGCAGTAGTAATTCCTCCTGCATAGCCACTTCCTTCTCCACAAGGATAAAGTCCTAAAATATTACAAACACCATCCTCATTACGTAAAATTCTAACTGGTGAAGAAGTTCTACTTTCAACACCAGAAAAAATAGCATCTCCTTGATCAAAACCAGAAATTTTTTTACCAAAATAAGGCATTGCTTCCTTAATAGCATCCGAAACAAAATCAGGAAGTACTTGATTTAAATCACTAAATTGATAGTTACCTTTCATCTGAGAAGTCCATTTTCCAAAAGAAAAAGATACTCTTTTTTTTAAAAAATCTTTATATAGTTGTATAGGAATATGACCATTTCCCACCAAAAATGCTTTTTCTTCCAACTGTTGCTGAAAAACTACACCATCCAAAGGGTGATGTCCAAAATCATCAGGACCAACAGTTACTACCAACGCACTATTAGCATTCTTACTATCCCTAGCATGATAACTCATACCATTAACTGCAAGTCTACCATATTCACTAGAAGCATCTACAACATAACCACCTGGACACATACAAAAAGAATAAACTCCTCGACCAGACTTTGTCTTATAAGTAAGTTTATAATCAGCAACAGGTAAACGCTTATCTAAAGTCTTATATTGACTCATCTGAATCATCTCTTGCAAATGTTCAACTCTCACCCCAACAGCAAATGCTTTAGCAGCCATAGAAACGCCTTTATCATATAACATAGAAAAAGTATCTCTAGCACTATGACCTATCGCCAATACCAAAACAGAACATGGAATATGCTCATTATGATTCACTTCAATGCCAACAACTTTTCCATCTTCTATCATAATATCCGTAAGCAACGTAGTATACCGAAATTCTCCACCCATACGTATAATAGAATTACGAATATTTTCAATAACATCCCGTAACAAATCTGTTCCAATATGAGGCTTTTGCAAATACATAATTTCATAAGGAACACCATGTTCTACAAAAATTTCAAATACTTTTTTCCCTCGAAAAAACTTATCTTTGACTAAAGTATTTAACTTTCCATCAGAAAAAGTACCCGCACCTCCTTCACCAAATTGAACATTAGAATTAGGATTCAACTTACCCGTATTCCAAAATTTAAAAACAGCATCTACCCTATCTTCTATTTTTTCTCCCCTTTCAATAACTAAAGGACGATATCCTTGCATAGCCAACATATAAGCACAAAATAATCCAGCAGGTCCACTCCCTACCACAATAGGACGAGAAGATAGTGGATCTTTACCTTTCTTTGGAAATTGATATTCTTCCTTAGGGGTAAGAAAAATATCTTTAGATTTCTTTCTCTTTAAAATATTACTTTCTTTCATAACCTCTATATCAACTTCATAAACATAATGAATATTATTTTTATCCCTAGCATCTAATGACTTTCTCTGAATAACAATATCTAATATATCATTAACTTTAATACCCACTTTTCTAGCAATCGCTCTTTTTAAATTTTTCTCTTCTCCTACTAAAACTTTAACCTGACGTACACGAATCATTTCATATCACCTCGTAATGCTTTACCAACAATCATACCCGACATAAAAGCAAAGCCTAAATTATATCCTCCACAGTCACCATCAACATCTAAAACTTCACCAATAAAATATAGATGCTTAACTTTCTTAGATTCTAAATAACAATCAACCTCAGTAAGAGGCACTCCTCCACTACATACTTGAGAATGCGAAAAATCTTTTGTACCTAAAACAGACAATGGAAACTCTAAAATCATAGAAATAAGTTGTTTTTTCTCTAAATCCTCTAAATCATTCCAAGTCCTTTTAAAAGATAACCCAGACCTTTTTAAAATAACCATCAATAATTTATAAGGAAGAATTCCTTCTAAAAACTCTACCAAGGAAAGCAATCCTAAATTTCTGCCTCTAAAAGAAAACCATTGCCATACTTCTTCTTTAGTCATATCCTCTAAAAAAGGCATAAAATTAATCTTTAATAACATCTCTTTCTTCTTTTCAATACCAATAGATACATAACGACTCAAATTAAAAACACAAATACCACTCACACCATAATTAGTAAGTTGTATTTCTCCTTCTTCCTTTTTTACTAATTGATTATTTTCATATAAAGAAACACTACATAAACTACGAACACCAGCCCAGTCATTCAAAAAATTCCCTTCCGTAATCATTTGTACCAGGGAAGGATAAACTGTAACAACACTATGACCAAATCTTTCTGCAAAAAAATACCCATCTCCCGTAGAACCAGTTTTAGGACTAGCTTTAGATCCTGTTGCTATTACCAAATCATCAAAATATTCTTTTTTATCTTCATAAGAAACCACAAATTTTGACTTTTCTTTATAGATATCTAAAACCTCCGTAGCTAAAGAAAATATAACCCCTCTTCGCAAAGCTTCACTTTCCAATATATCACGAATACTATTAGCTTGATTAGAAAAAGGATAATAATAACCATTTCTTATATTAGGAACAATACCTAAACTTTCAAAAAAGGGTAAAACTTCTTTTTGTACTTGAGGAGTAATAATAGATGAAATCAACTCCTCATTCCTACTATGATAATGAGATAAATCTTGATCACGATTCCAATAATTACAACGACCATTACCAGTTGCTAAAAGTTTTTTTAAAGCTCTCTTATTTTTATCAAATAAAACAACCTCCAAATCATTACTTGCAGCATAAATACTACACACCACTCCTGCAGCTCCTGCTCCTATAATCGCTACTTTACGCATAATACCACCTCATAAATATATACCCCTAATCTACTTTTTAACTTTTCTTTTACCTTTATTTTGAATAATTTTTGCTCCTAAAAGACCAATAGTCAACGCACCACAATTATACATAATTCCCTTCGTAGGAATACGTCTAAACTCCTTAATATCAAATAAATCATCTTCTACATCAGAAATATTTTTTGTATAATCTTTTAAAGAAAAATTAACATCTAAATGACCTTGCTTATTACCAGCACCAGCATTAACTGCACTATCTGTTGCTTGTGCCATAGAAATATTAGAATTATTTTCCAAAACAGAAGGAGAAGAAACTTTTTCAAGATCAATATCTTGCTTTCCCGCAGTATATTGCTCTCCACCAGCAACCCACAACTCAAACTTTTCAGATAAATCATAATCTACACAACTCTGTAAAAAACGAAATCCACTCTGATTACAATAAAGTCCCGGAACATAAGAGGCATCCCTCATCTTTTTCTCCCAGATATCTAGCATTTTAGAAACATACTCAGAATTATAATAATCCTTCCAACGAGTACCATTTAATAATTCCACATCAAGATAAACTGGATAATCAATTTTCTTATTTTTCAAAGAATCTAAAACAAAATCAGCCTGTTTTTCTTGATTTAAAGTAAACTCATCAATAGAAGATGTATTCATACGATGAAATCCGTTATAGCAATAAACACCAACTGGAATCCCATAAGTATTACAATTTTTAATATTATTTTCAAAACAACTATCTAAAACAGTTCCTTGTGCACATCTAACAATTATAAAATCAAAGTTTTTATCAATTTTATCCCAATTAATATTACTTCCTTGAGCATAAGATAAATCACATCCCCTTAAAGGAGAAGATAAAGATAAAAAATCTCCATCTTTATTATTGGTGGCTACAACACTAGGAAAGCGAATAATACTTCCCTTTTCAATATCAGACTCTCTCATATCATTAAACTCCAATAATTCATCAACACTCATACCACTTTGTAACGCAATATCAACTAAGTCATCATTCTCTTTTACTGTATACGAACCATCTTGAACAAAACCATCACTAGTATTATTACCATTTTTTAAAATAACACTTGCTAAGTTAGTAGTAGCTTTAATATTCCCATCTAAATCTTTTACCACATAATATGTTCCATCATATTGAATTTTTTCCTGATCCATAACTAAGAAAGCATCGTAAGAAGAAATATTACAATACTTCTTAAAACGACATAAATTAGTATCCGTACCATAAACTCCTACATATATATCATTAGAAGCACACTTTTCCAAGAAATCTTTTGCTATTTTCGTCTTCATCTCAGTATTTAAAGTATTATCTTCCATCAAAGTATTAATATCTAAATAAACAGGAAAATCTACAGTATGTTTAGCCAAGACACTCTTAACATACTCAACATCATCATAAATAGACGCTTCATCCTGTGCATCCGTAGAAATAATAACTCCTAAAGAAATATCATTATCATTACACTTTTTCATCTTCATATTCTGAAAATAAGTACCATACTCATGATGATTACCAATATCTAAAATAACAAAATCCTCATCATCAACAGTAAAGTTTAGTATAGGATTAATATTATCATATCCATTCTCATTCTCAACTTTTACCTCATCTTTATTTTTAATTAAACGATTATAAGTTAGCTTACCTAAAGAACCTACTAACACAACACTTGTTAAAAAAATAGCCAAGTTTTTCTTTCTAACACGAACCTTTCCCATCAAACAATTCCTCCTTCGATATGTTAATAATAAAATTTTAACTCATTTAGATATATTATTATAACATAACAACTCAGATAATGGGAAAAAACTACATAGTTATTAAAAAATAAATGCTTATAAAAAGAATGATTATCAATAAAATAAGTAAAAAAGGCCAAATCATACTTAAAATGCTCTGATCCTCATAACAATAAGGACATTCTTTTACAAAAATACCTATCTCTTTCTTACAAAATTTACATCTTTTTTTCATTTTATCACCTACTAACATAAAAAGACGCTAGCAAAGACAAAAGCCTATACCAGCGCTTCTCTAACAACAGTATAGCATAAATGATTACTTATGTATACCCATTATATGGAAAAATGTACATCACCAAACTACATTTATCCAATAGAAATATCTCCCATATCATTTTTAATAGTTAATGTATAAGAAGCATTTCTATTATTATCTTTTACATCAACGTCCCCTAAATCTGTTTTAGCATCCACATATACACCAGAAAGATTATTGATATCTAAATCTCCCAAAGAAAGAGTAATAGCTGAATCTTTTAACAAATGTACTTCATTTATTGACACATTTCCCATATCACAACTAATATCAACCGCTTCTGTTACAGTCTCAACCTCCAAATCACCCAAATCTAACTCTGCATTTAATCTACTAACTTTTCCAATAAAAATATCTCCCATATCACTATTAACATCAATAAATTTTCCGCCATCAACATCGACATCACCCATATCAGCAGTAATATCAAAAGAAGAATTCAAAAAATTACCAACTTCCACCGCTCCTTTATCGACAGAAATATCAAATGATATACCACTATCTTCTGGAATATAAATTTCTACTTTATCTCCTACTTTAGAAAAATTAAAATGAAATCCCTCTTCCTCTTGAAAATTAACAACCAAAGAAGAACTAGTATCACTCACTTCATATAATTCATAATCACTATAAATAGAAAGATGAATATTATCATCACTGGATGGTAACACTTCAACATTTCCAAGCATAATATCAATATCAATAGACTGAAGTTCACTGTTATACACTTTCTCATAAACTAAGTGTTTACTGACTTTATCGTTATCAATATTAAATTTCCAAATAGGAATAACTCCACTAATAAATGCAATCATCAATCCAATCAAAATAATACAAAGAATAGATAGCAAAATAATCAAAACAATCGTTTTTGTTTTATTCATCTTCTGCATGAATATCCACTCCCTTCAAAGAAAAACTTAATTTAATAATCTCTGTAAGAAGAGCATAAACAATCCATAAAATCCACGTAATTCCCCAAGCCATTGTAAGAATACTAACAATTAAATAAATTGCTAAAACAAGAAGAGCTAATACACTAGTAATCTGCTTATATAATCTATCTTCTCCAGTCAATACCTTTTTTCTCGTTTGTTCATTAAGGAAAGGTTTCATCATTTCAATATAAATTAATAATCCAGTAGCAACCGCAATCACAAGAAAGAAAACACAAATACCTACAATAGGACTACGTAATACAGTAGAAAAGAAAATAATCACTACAACAGATAAAATATATAACGTAACAGCAACAGTAGTAAAAAGTGCCTTTTTACGATGATAGTTTTGTTGACTAATAGTATCTTCTATATGAATATTCTCCTCATTCTTACTAACAGATACCCCGTCATGAAATAACTCCTCTGTACTTATCTCATACAAATTACAAATAGGAACCACTTTATCGAAATCAGGCATACTTTGATTCGTCTCCCATTTCGATACCGTCTGACGAGTCACATGCAAAATATCCGCAACTTCTTCTTGAGACAGTCCTTTCTTTTTTCTTAGTTTTAATAATTTTTCACCTAAACTCATCTTCTTCACCTCAAAAACATTATATTAAATATTTCAGTTGCACACTACCAAAACAACATGGAAATTTGTCAACTAAACTTAACAAAAGAAAAAAAGAGAAACTAATAACCATTTTCCTTCATAAACAATTCATTTCAATCAAGCACCATCACGATAACAACCTATATCTAAAACTCCTCTCCCAATTTTTATAACTTTGAAACTTAAAACTTGGAAAATGAGAAACGATACACATCTTACCTCTTTTACTTAATTTCTTTTTTAACCAAGGAATAAAATTCTTATAAGGATTCTCATAAGAACCATGAATAATAAAATATTTTTTCATAATACTCTCCTCTAAAAGTATTATATCATACCAAAAAAAACTCGCTTGCCAAGTAACGAGTTTATAATATTTCCTCTTGAGGTAACATTGTAACAACACTTAAATTATCAAAATCTATAGAAGACACAATTTCTTGTAAAACCTCCATATTCATATTTCTGATAATATCTACTTTATTAGGAATAACTTTATGATAACGAATCATATCATCATAAATATTATTCACAGTAGAATCAATATAATCAGCCATCTTTACCTCATTAGCAATCCAAACCTTTTTCATACGCTGAAACATATCTTCATCTAAGTCATGATTAGAAATTTCTTTTTTAATTTCTTTAATTAACTGACCAGGCTGATTAGTTGAAGCTAATATAATAAAAGTCTTATATCGTTCTGTATTATCCCAATCAGTATAAAAATTATTAAGTAACTTGTCACTACGAACTCTTTCTCTAAAACTAGAAGAAGAACCAAATAACATAGTTGTTAACATAGTCAAATACAAATCAAGTTCCAAATCATCATACTCTCCTAAATCAGAAATAGCAATCTTTAACCCTACACCGATTTTAGGCACCTGAATATTTCCTTCAAAACTATCTTCTTTTTTACAAACACTCTTTTTTTCTTTTATAGGGACAATCTCAGATTTTACTAAATTTTCTCTATGATCTAACTCTTCATGAATTACCCTCATAGCCTCATCCATATTAAAATTACCAACAACAAGTAAAAACATATTATTAGGGCTATAAAAATTATTATAACACAAATACAAATCCTCTTTTGTAATTTTATTTATCTCTTCTACAGTTCCACCAATATCAACACGTCTAGGATGAATATGATAAATATTTTTACGTAATCTAGACTCAAGCTGAACATCAGGTAAATCCGCATACATCTTTAACTCTTCAGCAATAATTCCCTTCTCTTTTTCTACATTAGAATCCGTATAATAAGGAGCATTAACATACTGAATTAAATATCGTAAGTTATCTAAAAAGTTCTTTGTACCATAACAAATATACTGAGTACTATTATAAGTAGTAGAAGCATTCGCACCAGTACCGCTTTTTGAAAAATAAGCAAATGGATCTTCTCCAGATTCTTGTTCAAACATTTTATGTTCCAAAAAATGAGCAATTCCATCTGGTACTTTACGAGGCTTTTTTTCACCATCAGGAATAAATGTCGTAACCTCACTACCAAACCTAGTAGCATAACTAATAAAATAATTAGCCTTATCAAGAAAAGGAACAAAAATAATATCTAACCCGTTAGATAATGTCTCCGTATAACAACATAAATCTAATCCTTTTAAATCAATTTTCTTCATTGCCATCCCCCTCTAATAAAAATACAGTATCCATTTTTACTTTCTTAGCTACTTTGATAATATCATCCTTACAAACATTCATAATCTTACGACGTTTCTCTTCAATGGTATCTGTACCAAGTAACTCCATCATATAATAATTATCTATAATTCGATTAGGACTATCAAGTACTTCATCTAAAGCCGTACAGAAATACTCTTTCGCAATTCTAATATCCTCATCAGAAAACTTACCCTTACGCATATCTAATAAAATTTTATCAATAAGCTCTAATGTCTTAGTATAATTTTCTTTATCGATACCAGCACGAATTAAGATTAAACGATCCAATTTATTAGGAACAGAATTAATAACATAACATAAAGAATAACTTTCTCTTATTTCCTGAAATAATTTAGAATCACCACTACCACCTAAAATGATATTATATAAAGTAAGTGCATAATTTCTCTCGTAATCACTAAGTCCATAAGCACGACAACCTATTGCTAATTTAGACTGAGTTGTATCTATACTTTCTCTAGCAAATAATCTTCTAGCCCTAGGTCTAACATCCTCAAGTAAATAAGGAACCCTTTGTCTTTTAACAGTTTTAATAGGAATTTTTTGACGAATCAAAGCCGTAATTTCTTTAAAATCAATATCACCAATTACAAAAATATCAACTAAATCACTACGTATCATTTTTTGATAATATTGGTATAAAGATTCTGGTGTTACTTTCTCTAAATCATCTAAATATCCTACCATTCGATAAGAGGATACTCTATTCTTGTCCATAGTTTCAAATAATCGTAATAAACTATAATTTCCGCCATCCTCTTTAATAGAAGAAAGATTACTTCTCATAGTATTTTTAACAACATCTAACTTTTCTGCTGAAAACTTCTGAGCATAAACATCTGGATGAAAAATAATCTGATTTAAAAAATCCAAAGACTTTTTAAAATTACCATCCTCCGTATACCGATCATGTAACACCGATAAATAAATATCCAAATTATTATAATTACCAAGTCTAGAATTATAAGTTTGAATATCAGCTGCATACAATTCTTGAGCTTCTATTGTTAAATCTCTTTTACTAGGATACTTTCTACTAGACTGTAAAAACATATCACATAATACATTTCGTATGGTAATTTCCTCTTTTACAACAGGGCTACGAAAAGCAACTCGTACCGTTATCGTTTTAAACTTCTTTGTTTTAATTAAATGTAATCTATAAGAACCTAAGTCTTTTTTTATGTATTCCATACTTCACCCCATTCCATATAATTTTAAAATACTGCCGAATCTAATGCTAACTCTATCATCTGATTCAAAGATTTTTCACGTTCTTCACTAGAAAGACTACGTTTATCATAGAAAGAATCAACAACGGTCATTAAACAACTGGCTTCTCTTCCCAACTTATGTGCAACATAAAACAGACCAAACGCCTCCATTTCAACTGCTAAATAGTCATTTCCTGGAAAATTAGCTTTAAATACCTCTTCATTATCAGCATACAAATCAAATACATCACTAGTAATAGTTTTGCCAATTTTTAAAGGAATATGCTTACCATCAGCTACTTTTTTTATTTTTTGATTCAATATATGACTTGCTTCAATATAATTGATATCACGATTATCAAGCAATTGATCAAAATAACTCTTACAATAAGCTCCTGTAGATAATACTACATCTAATATTTTTATATCTTTATGAAAAGAACCACTAGTACCAATACGAATAATTTTTTTAACATCATAAAATTTAAATAACTCATAAGAATAAATCCCAATACTAGGTACTCCCATACCAGAAGCAAACACTGTAACACGTTTTCCTTTATAATATCCCGTATACCCAAACATGTTTCGAACAGTATTAACTAGTTTGGCATCCTCCAAAAAATTTTCTGCAATATATTTAGCCCTAAGAGGGTCCCCAGGCATTAAAACTACTTCTGCAATATCTTCTAATTTACTCTCTATATGTGGCGTAGCCATAACATACCTTCTTTCTACATTATTATTATACCAAGAATAAGAAAAAAAACAAAGAACAAAATAATTTGTCAGTAAGAAATAATATTGTTACACGAACAAAAGAAAAGGAGTTACTCCTCCTCTTCACTATTCGCATCTAATTGAACTAATACTTCCCTAGGTTTAGAACCATTACTAGGCCCAATAATTCCCCTTTCTTCCAATAAATCAATAAGTCTAGCTGCCCGGTTATATCCTAGTTTAAATCTCCTTTGTAAAAGAGAAGCGCTAGCTTTCTGATTTTCAATAACAAACTGAACAATATCATTATAAAGAGGATCTTCATCATTAGCAGCATCTCCTAACTCTACTCCACTAGCAGAAGCCACATTATGATCACTAGCATCTAAATTCATCAACGCATCATCATACTGAGCTTTTTGTTGTTCTACTGTATAATCAATAATTCTCTTAATTTCATCATCAGTAATAAAAGATCCTTGAATACGAGTTGGAGAATTTACACCAATTGGTAAAAATAGCATATCACCTTTACCTAATAACTTTTCTGCACCTGTTTGATCTAAAATAGTACGAGAATCCACTCCAGATCCAACAGCAAAGGAAATTCGAGACGGAATATTTGCTTTAATTAAACCAGTAATAACATCAGTAGATGGTCTCTGGGTTGCAACTATCAAATGAATTCCAGCAGCACGAGCTTTTTGCGTAATTCTAAGAATAGAATCCTCCACCTCTTTTGCCGCAACCATCATCAAATCAGCAAGCTCATCAATAATAACAACAATATAAGGAAGTCTTGCTTTCTTTACATCATCCTCTTTATGTTCCTCATTCCATTTATCAACATAAGCATTATAAGATTCAATATTTTTAGTTTTTGTCTCACTAAAAGTTTCGTAACGCCTTTCCATCTCAGCAACCATTTTACTTAAAGCAACCGCCGCTTTTTTAGGATCAGAAACAACCGGACACATTAAATGCGGAACACCATTATAAACAGATAATTCAACAACCTTAGGATCAACCATCACAAGCTTCACTTCATCAGGTTTCGCACGCATTAAAATAGAACAAATAATACCATTAATACAAACAGATTTACCAGATCCCGTCGTACCTGCTACCAACATATGTGGCATCTTATTAATTTCACAAACTCCAATATCCCCCATGATACTCTTACCAAGTGGTACCATAAGTTTTTTATCAGGAGCATCCATCATCTTCTTACTACTAATAATTTCATAAAAACTAACTGGTGTCGCAACATCATTAGCAAACTCAATTCCCACCGTATTCTTACCAGGAATTGGTGCCTCAATTCTAACATCTTTCTTTGCAAGTGCTAAAGCAATCTCACGATTAATACTAGTAATTTTATTTACCCTAGTACCACTAGCTATTTCTAATTCATATTGCGCAACTGTAGGACCAATATGAACTTCAACAACTTTACCTACAATCTTAAAATCCTTTAAAACTTTTTCTAATATCTCAATATTCTTCTCTATTACTGTACTATCTGTCTCTTTCTGTTTCTTCTTAGGTTGATTTAACAAACTAAGAGGCGGTAATTGATAAGCTTGATTCGTAGAAACCTTATTCTTATCATCTACACGTTCACTATCTACATTAGAATTTTTGACTGGAACTTTAGTAAGCTCATCAATGCTAGTAATTTTGATATGCTTATCCTTATCAAGAGAATTATCTTCTTCCTCATCACCATTACTAATAATAACATCTCTTTTACTTTCTTTTGCAGTTTTCTTTTCTTTTGCTTTGACAAATTTTTCCTTTTGTTTTTCAACATTATCTTTAACAAAATCCACAATAGAAAAGCCAGTAAACAAACAAAAACCTAATATAATAAGTACCCAGGCAATAATTTGCATACCAGTATAAGAAAATAACTTATCAAACAAAATAGCAAATATACCACCAAAGATACCTCCACCAACAGCATACCAATCCTCTAAAATACCAGTATTCATAATGCCATTAAAACCAGCCACTAACTGATCTATTGTTGCTTTAAAAATAAGCATCATATTACCATCATTTTGCAAAACAAAATCCTGATGCATAATAATTAAAAATCCCATAGTAAATACATAAAGACCTATCAATTTAGTAGAAAAAAAATCAGGCCATTCTCTCTTTACTAATAAATAAGCACCTACAATAAAAACAACAACCAATAAAACCATATAAATAGACCCAACTAAAAACAAAGCAAAAGATGCTATCAGTCTTCCCACAGGTCCTAATTTGCCAATACCCAAAATAGCAGCAAGAAATAATACAAGACCATACACTTCTAATTTATATTCAAAACCTTTTTTTGTCTGCTTTTTACGTTTTTTCTTTGCCATATTAATACTCCTTCTATCCAAACATATTATACTACAAAACAGGATAAGAAAAATAGAGTTTTATAAAAATAGACAAAAAATAGACAAAAAAAAGAGCTTAAGCTCTTGATACATACTTACCATCACTAGTAGAAATAATAATTTTTTCTCCCTCACCAATAAATAAAGGAACACGAACAGTATACCCAGTCTCAACTTCTGCATCCTTCAAAGCATTATTTGTAGTATTACCTTTAACAGCAGCTTCAGTACGAGTAACAGTAAGCTCTACTTTATCAGGTAAATCAATTCCTAATACTTCACCCTCAAACATAGTAATATATACTTCTAGATTTTCTTTTAAAAATTTAGCATTATCTCCAACAATATCCTTAGATAGTTCTAATTGTTCATAAGTATCCATATTCATGAAATAATAAACATCACTCATCGTATATAGATATTGCATTAATTGCTTATCAATATGAGCAGTCGCAACTTTAACACCAGCATTAAAAGTCTTTTCAATAATAGCCCCTGTTCTTAAATTTTTAAGTTTTGCCTTTACAATAGCGGCACCCTTACCAGGTTTTACATGTTGAGTATCCATAACAACATAAATTGCACCTTCAACTTCAATAGTAATACCATTTTTTAAATCATTTGTACTAATCATTATACTCACTCCCTATATAAAATTAAAAATAAGTAGTTAACTTATTTTATTTCTTTTCCTTATGTGTTGTATGTTTTCTACATTTAGGACAATATTTATTAATGGAAAGACGTTCTGTAGTATTTTGTACATTTCTAGGTTTTCTATAATTTTCCTCTTTACACTCAGTACAAACAAGAGTCTTCATTTGTCTTTTTCCTTCTTTAGCCATTTTAATCCCTCCTTACACGCCTATAGGTATTATACCAGAAAATAGAAAAATTGCAAAAGATTTTTTTGAATACCATCATTTTCTTATAATTATTCATTTTTTATATTCTATATTCTTAATAAATACCAATCAAAATTAACTACCAAATATTAGATAAAATACAAACAAAAGACAATTACTTTTATTTTAAGAATGATACAATTCAAAAAACTTATCAGTAACTGCTTTCGTAATATGTAAAGTAACCAAACTCGCATAATCAGTATTAGAATTAGGATGAGAAGAATCAGGAGAAGTAACCATAATACTCATCACCGGATTATTTGAAGGTGCATATCCAATAAAAGACGAAGTAATTGTTTCTGTATCAATAACACCATCATTATTTGTATCAATAAAACTTTGAGAAGTACCTGTTTTCCCAGATGCATCATATTTATCATCAATATAACCTCGACCATAACCTCCATTGGCATGCATAACAGCATAAAACCCTTCTTTAACACGAGCCATATATTGAGGTTGTGTATTAATTTTATTTAAAACTTTCTTGTTGACAGTTAAAATAGTCTTTCCTAAAGAAGAATCCTCTGTAGAAGCATGAACTTCTTTTAACAAATGAGGAACCAACCTACTACCACCATTCGCAATAGTAGTGACATATTGAGATAATTGAATTGGAGTATAAGTCTCATATTGTCCCATTACAAAATCAAGTAAATTACCAGAGCTCGTATCTTGTGCTGCACTATAACCTAAACTTTCAACAGGCAAATCAATCTCTGTCTTTACACCAAGTCCAAAAGAATGATACATATTTCTATAAATATCAAAAGCCTTTTGATTGAAATTAAGCTTCATCCCTCTATAATATTCTTGTCCATTAACCCTAATAGCCGCTTTAAACTGATAAACATTACTACTTTTTGCTAACGCTGTAATATCGTCAATAGTACCAAGATTATTCACAGAAGAACACTTTTCTGGTGCACCAGCAATTTTAACACATTCATCAACCATATACTCTCCCATGTGAACAGCACCAGTATTATATGCAACAAGCATCGAAGCACCTTTAACAACAGATCCAGGAGTAACAGGAGATGTTAAAATACTAGTGGTATTATCAACAACCTTATCACCAACAACCCGCTTAGAAGCCATTGCTAAAATTTCACCTGTATTCGGATCTTGAATAACAACACTAGAATGATCATAATACTCTGTATTAGGCTCTGTTTTAGCTTTTAAAACTTGCTCTGTTAAAATACGTTCTACTTCTTGTTGTAGTTTTATATCGATAGACAAAACAATATCATTGCCTCTTTTACCTTCTTTAAGTAATTTTAACTCATGAGAATTTACTACCTCATACTCTGCTTTTTCTCCCTTTAAATAATTTTCATACTCTTTTTCAATATAACTAAGTCCAACACGATCATTTAAGGCATAACCAGCTTCTAAGTATTCCTCTTTCTCTTCAGCAGGAAGGCCTTGCGTTGTAGTAGATACTGTACCTAAAATACTTCTAAAAGTATCACCATATGGATAAACTCTTTCCCAATCTAATTTTGTATTAAATCCATCCAATTCACTATTATGTTCCGCAATATAAGCATACTCTTGATCAGTAGCCTCTTCTTTAATAACCTTCTCATCATATGTATAACCACGATTCATAAGATAATATAAATAAGCCGCCTTTAAATCTGTCTCTGTAAACTGAGCTAACTCTTCTGTTGTAATTCTTTCTAGTTTCAACTCTTCTAAATCTGTAGTACTAAGCTCCCCAGTCTTTACTTTTTCACGTTCTTTTTTTGTAACTTTTTCATTACATAAATCCCCATACTTTGCTAAGAAAAACTCTCTTTTCGCTCTATCTGTCAAACTTGAATAAGAAAGTTCTAAATGAGGAGAAACTAAATAAGCAAGTTCAATCATCTCTGAATTAGTAGTATTTTTCCCCTTCTCATACGTAATACTTTTAATAGCCTTATTATCAACAATAATGTTATGATTCCTATCATAAATTCTACCCCTAGGAGCACTAGTACCTTCTACCTTCGTATAAGAAAGTTCTTTTAACTCATCCTTATAATAAGAATTATTAGCAATCATAACAAAATATAATTTAATACCCAAAATACTAAACAGTAAAAGAAGAACAACCAAAAAAACAAGAAAACGCTTAGATATAATCTGATTATAATTAACTTTTTTCTTTTGTTGATTCAAGTTTAATTTTTTCAAAAGTCATCCCTCTTTTCTACTAATATATATTCTACCACATTTTTATGAACTTATATCATATATTTTATTAGAGGTGAATTATGTATAAAGAATTAATCAAAAAATGGATTCCTAATTTAACGCCTAATATAATAAAAGACTATGGAAAAAAAACAGGAATTCTTCTAACAGAATCGGAAACAACTATATTATACCAGTTTATTATGAAAAATTATAGCGAAATTTTGGAAGGAAATGAAACAAGTTTTAATGAATTAAAAAATAAAATAAGTCCAAATCTTTATCAACAACTACTAAAACTATATAAGGAACAAAAAAATAAATATTTATAAAAGAGTTCAACTACTGAACTCTTTTAATGATTACTAATACTTTCTTGACACTTCTTTACAAAATATAAATCTAATTTTGTATATTTTGAAATGGTATTTACATCTAACCCTTGTTCCAACATGGCAATAACCACTTGCTTATTAGCATCTTTTTTTCCTTGCTTAACTCCTTTTTCCATGCCTTTTTCCAAGCCTTCTTTTAAGCCTTTTTCTATCATCTCTTCTCGAATAGAATTCTCTATCTTTCTATTATCTTCTTCTACACTCATATATACATGAAAATCTGGATCTTCGTTTACCCTTTTTACTTCTTCCATAAACCTCTCCACCATCCTATCTTTCTTTGATAAAGATTTTAACTCTTCTAATTCTAAATCTAACATAATAATCTCTTTATTTTTCTCTATTTGTTGTACATCATTAGTATACCAAAAACTCTTATACTTTTCCATATTAATTTCATATATAATAAAGTTTTCTACATACTTCTTCTTTTCTTTATCTTGCACATAATATATCCTTAATGCCTCATCATCTGTTAATCCATAACTAAAATTTATTTGTATGATTTTTACATCTTCTCTATAGTTTTGTCCTTTTAATACATGATGAGAATAAATATCACACAAATAAGACATATTCCTAGGTCTTACATATCCTAAATCAGAT
>DVGU01000007.1 GCA_018712565.1 Candidatus Faecimonas gallistercoris | reverse complement strand
TCATCAAAAATATGATTCTTGGCCCAACAATTAAATTGATTAATATCCATATGTTCCATGATAGAATTATATCAAAAGAAAAAGTCCCTGAAAAGGGACGCATGACAAAATTTATTTTGTCATTTTTTTATTTCTCACATATGGAAATATTTTCCAAGGTAAATTTTGGGAATATTTATTATAATAAAATATGAAAAGCAGTATAAATTAAAAAAAATAACAAACACTAGTAGTATGGGAAAGTGAGGAATAATTATATGAAATCAACAGGTGTAGTTAGAAGAGTAGATGATTTAGGAAGAATTGTTATTCCAAAAGAAATTCGCCGTACTCTTAGAATTAGAGATGGAGAGTCATTAGAAATTTTTGTGGATCGTGAAATGATTGCTTTAAAGAAATTTTCAAAAATGACAGATATGGACGAGATTTCTAAACAGTTAGTTGATATTGTGAATGCAGTTATTCATCAAAATGTATTTATTACTGACAGAGATAATTTTATTGCAGGTAGTGGAAGTTTAAGAAAAAAATATATGAATAAACCTATCTCTAAAGCTTTAGAAAATATTATGAAAGAACGGAAGTTGGTGGTAGTTCATAATTTGCATTCTATTGAGCTTATTGATTCTGTTTCTGAGGAATATTCTTATGTGATTAGTCCTGTTATAATGAATGGTGATGCAATAGGATTGGTATTAATTATTTCGGAACAAGATGATATTAGTCAAGTTGAAGAAAAAATGGCTGATGTTGTTTCTAAGTTTTTGGGAAAGCATATTGAAGAATAATTTTTTTTATGATATACTTTATCCATATTAATTGTGATGAGGGAGAGTCTTATAAATAATATTTATTAAAGAGATTCCGGTTGGTGAAAAAGGATATAAATGGTTTATAAGATATGGCTTCTGAACTATTACATCGATATGTAGGTGTAATCGTAGATAGGCGTTAACTATTTAAGTGTATAATATTTACTATTATAAAATAAGGTGGTACCGCGATAATTCGTCCTTATATTATAATAGTTTTTTTATTAGGAGGGATTATTATATGAAAGAAAAATTTTATTTGACAACAGCAATTGCTTACACTTCTGGAAAACCTCATATAGGAAATACTTATGAAATTGTTTTGGCGGATGCAATTGCTAGATATAAAAGATTTAAAGGATTTGATGTTTATTTTCAAACAGGTACTGATGAACATGGTCAAAAAATAGAGGAAAAGGCAAAAGAAGCTGGTATTAGTCCTCAGGATTTTGTTAATCAACAATCAGCTGAGGTGAAACGTATTTGGGATTTGATGGATACTAGTTATGATAAGTTTGTTAGAACGACGCATCCCCATCATAAGAAAGTTGTTCAACATATTTTTAAAAAGATGTATGATCAAGGTGATATTTATAAGGGAGAATATACAGGTCTTTATTGTACTCCTTGTGAATCTTTTTGGACGGAGTCTCAACTTGTTGATGGAAAATGTCCTGACTGTGGACGGGAAGTAAAAGAAGCGAAAGAAGAGGCTTATTTTTTCAAATTAAGTAAATATCAGAAAAAGTTAGAAGATTATATTGAAAGTCATCCAGATTTTATTCAACCTGAGGCAAGAAAGAATGAGATGTTAAATAATTTTATTAAACCTGGTCTTCAAGATTTATGTGTTTCTCGCACTTCATTTAAATGGGGAATTCCTGTTGATTTTGATAATAATCATGTTGTTTATGTATGGCTTGATGCACTTACTAACTATATTACAAATATTGGTTATGATGTAGATGAAGTAACGGGTGAGTTTAAAAAGTTATGGCCTGCTGATTTACAAGTTATTGGTAAGGATATTGTACGTTTTCATTCTATTTATTGGCCTTGCTTTTTATGGTCTTTAGGTCTTCCTTTGCCTAAGAAAATATTTGGGCATCCTTGGTTGCTTATGAATAATGATAAGATGAGTAAATCTAAAGGAAATGTTATTTATGCAGATGAGTTAGTAAAAACCTTTGGAGTAGATGCTGTTCGATATTATTTACTTCATGAAATTCCTTTTTCTAGTGATGGTAATATTACGTATGATTTATTAATTGATCACATTAATGGAGAACTTGCTAATGTATTAGGAAATTTAGTACAACGTTCTATTTCTATGGGTAATAAATATTTTGATGGTGTAGTGACTAGTAATAGTGTGATTGATGATATTGATTTTGAGTTAGAAACTAAACTAAAGAATTTGGAAAAAGTAGTTGATGAAAAAATGGAAGAGTTACAAATAAATGAAGCTATAACTGAAATATTTAACGTATTAAGATTTACTAATAAGTATATAGATGAGACAACTCCGTGGATTCTTGCCAAAGATGATAGTAAGAGGAGTCGTTTACAAAATGTTATTTATCATTTATTAGAATCTATTCGTGTTTGTTCTCTTTATTTAGAACCATTTATGCCAGGTACTGGAAAGGAAATTAGAAAACAATTACATATTTCTGATACGAGTATTTTTTATAATACTTCTAATCGTTATCATTTAGGTACACCTTCTGTTTTATTCCAAAGAATTGATCGTGATAAGTTTTTTGATAAAAATGTAAAATAGTTTGTCAATTATAAAAAGAAAGATGTAAAATTATGTCTTTCTTTTTTTTCTTATGTTATAGTGAAAGGGTAGTTGCTGTAAGAAAGGATTAGATTATGTCAAAAAATATTGTGCAGTTTTTTACAGTGGATTTGGTTTTTTATTTAGGAGTATTTTTCTTGCTTATTTATATAGGTGTTACGAAAAATGCTTTAGATGTATGCTATTTAATTTTTTTAGTAATTTATTATTTTAGATGTAAGTATTGTGAGTGGAAAAAATATCATTAATGTGATATTTTTATTTTGGAGGTTTTATATGTTTATAGATACACACTGTCATTTATCTTTAGATGATTATAAAAATATTGATGATATCTTATTGGAAAATAGAAAGGAAAAAGTTAGTCCAATTATTATTTCTGGTTGTACTAAAAAAGATATTTCAGAAGCTTTGATGTATGGTAAAAAATATAGTGATGTGTATGTTGTTCTTGGTTATCATCCTTCAGAAGTTTCTATGGTTAATGATGATGATTTAGTTTTTTTAGAAAATCAATTAAAAAATTCTAAGGTTGTTGGTATTGGAGAAATTGGTTTGGATTATCATTATGGAAAAGAAGATAGGAATAAACAATTATTGTTATTTGAAAAACAATTACAATTAGCAGAAAAATTGGATATTCCTGTAGTAATCCATAGTCGTGATGCTACCTTTGATACAATTAATACGTTAAAAAAGTATTCTGTAAGAGGTGTTATTCATTGCTTTAGTGGTAGTTTAGAAACTGCATGGGAATATATAAAAATGGGTTTTGTATTGGGAATTGGAGGAGTTGTAACTTTTAAAAATAGTAAATTGGGTGATATTGTTTCAAAATTGCCGTTGGATAAAATTGTTTTAGAAACAGATAGCCCATATTTAACTCCAGAACCTTTTAGAGGAGAAAAAAATAGTTCAAAATATATACCATTAATTGCAGCAAAAATAGCTGAATGTATAGGAGTTTCTATTGATGATGTGGCAAGGGTAACTACAAATACTGCTAAAGCTATTTTTCATTTAGATTAGGTTGAAAAAATAATAAAAATAGTGTATTCTATTAGAAGATAGGGGTTGTTTTATGCATAATAAACATATTAATTCTACAGTTTTTATAGGTATTTGTTTAATATTACTGGCTATTTGTAGTTTTACAGTTTGTTTGTTTCTATATTTTCATGGTCGTGACTCTGCTTTACAAAATGCAACCATTGTTTTTTCTTATTCTGATAATTCCTCAAAATTGATGATAGATAGTTCTATGCCTATTACGGATGCAATAGGAAAAAAGTTGGATTATATGCCTGATCAGGAAAAATATGGATATAGTGAATTTAGTGTTTTTGCTAATATGCAAGGAATGGATTCAGTTCAATATGAAATTTATGCTAAGCCTGTAGGAGTTGCGGTGGAGCTTCCTACTAACTACGTAAAACTTTATTTAACTGATTTAGATAAAGATGTACCAGTAGATGGTTATGATGGTGGTGTTGTTCCAACTTATAAAGATTTGAAAGTAGCAAATACTGATCCTGGTGCAAAAAAAGTTTATTCTGGTACATTAAAGAAGAATGAAACTCAAAGGTTTAGGTTACGTATATGGTTAGCAGATACTTACCCTATTACAACAGAGATTTCTAGTTTTGGTATTTTGTTATATGTCAATATAATAGATTAGGAGGAGTTATGGAGGTAAATAAGAAAACAAAGAATATTGTGTTAATTATGGTTGGAATTAGTGTATTTTTTATTATTCTTGTTGTACTTGCTTTTGTTATGTTTTTTCAGGAACAAAGAAAGAATGTAAAACAAGAAGTTAAAACGAGTATTATTTCTATGAATTATAAATCTAATACAAATAGTTTAACACTTACTGATTTAACTCCTATGTCAGACGAGAAGGGAAAAGTTTTAAGAAAAGAAGGGAGTTATTTTGATTTTACTATTTCATCAAAATTGGAAGATGATACTTCTATAAAATATGAAATAGCTTTAATTAAAGATAAAAGTTCTACTATTTCTGATGATGATATTATGGTTTATTTAGAAAAACAAAATAGTGGCACTTATGCGAAAGTAGATGAGCCTAAAGTATTTACTCCTATAAAGAAAAAATCAAAGTTAGGAAGTCCTGCTAAATCTATGGTTTTAAATCGAGTCTCTCAATCTTCTAGTCAAGTTGATAATTATCGTTTGCGTATTTGGGTAAGAGAAGGAGCCACTATTCAAAATTCTAATGCTACTTATATGTTAAAGGTTAATGTGTATGCTAAAGCTGATTAGAGACTTTGTGGTCTTTTTCTTTTCTAAAGAACTATTGTATGATATGATTTATATAGTAAGGTGGAGATTAGTATATGATAAGAATGGAGTCTAGACAAATTATTTTATCTATATTGGGTATTGCAATATTAATTATTGCTTTTGTTGGTGTATCTTATGCTACGGTTAATGTGATTTTTCATGATACTTTTGAAAGTGGTATTTCTACCGGGACAATTTCTTTATTATTTGATAACAATTCTAGTTCAGTCTCTATGAAAAATGTAATGCCTATTTCTGATGCTCAGGGAAAAGTGCTGTCAGGGGATGGTAATGTTTATGATTTTTCTGTTCATACTATATTATCTCCTGATACAACTATTAATTATGAGATTTCTGCTGAAAAGTTATCTATTAAAGAAGAGTCTTTATCTAATAATAATGTTAGGTTATATTTGGAAAAACAAGAAAATAATGGGTTTAAAAGTACTCCTATTACTTCTATTCCAAAGGGGTTTGAACCTTTAGAAAAAAATAGTTTTTTGGGTAGTAAAAAAAATACAATGGTTTTATATTCTGGTACTTTTTCTAATAATTCTGATACTAATAAGAAGTTTAGTGATAGTTTTCGGTTACGTATGTGGGTAGCAGAAGATACTATTATTGATTCTGTTAGTAGAGGATTTAAAATTAAGTTAAATGTTACTGCTAAAGTGGTTTGATGATGTCAACTTCTTTTTTTTTTCGTTGTTAGTTATGGTTTTTTTAATATATGCATGGTATTATGATATTAGTAGAAGAATTGGAGGGGCTAAGATGAAACAATATTTTGATACAAATCATGATGATGTTGTTTCTGCTATGGAAGTTGTGCAGTTTTTTTTACATTTCTTTGCTAAGGTAGTCCTTTATGTAATTTTTATTTTATTAGTAATCATATTTTTATTATTTATTTTTTATTTTATAGATTTACTTTATAATTTACATTCTGGTGAAGATAAGCCACCATTGTTTGATGCCTATGTTATTGTTAGTCCTAGTATGGTTCCAACAATTAACGTAGAAGATGCAATTATTATTAGGAGAACTAATCCTAAGGAGTTAAAGCAAGGAGATATTATTAGTTATTTAGCAACAGATTCTTATTATAAGGGAAAAATTATTACTCATCGTATTATTAGTATTGAAGAAGCTGAGGATGGTACTTTATTATATAGAACTAAAGGAGATAATAATAATGTTGCTGATGGTACCTTGGTAAGTGAGGATAATATTTATGGAAAAGTTTTATTTCGAATTCCTATGCTTGGATATATTAGACGTTTTCTATTCACATATTTTGGTTGGATTTTATGTATCGTATTACCATTTTTATATTTGATATTATCTGAAGTTGTCCGTGTTCGAAAGATGATTAAGAAAGAAAAAAATACTGAAAAAGATTCTATTGAAGTTATTTGATAGATTGTTTTGTATTATGAATTGTGATATATTTTTGTTGGTGGTTGATATGAAGTATCAAAATGTACAATTTAAAAAGAGATTTGGTCAAAATTTTTTAAAAAGAGATAGTATTGTTAAGAGGATTGCTGATGTGTGTTCCATTACAAAAGATGATTTGGTAGTTGAGGTTGGTCCAGGTGGGGCTATTTTAACTAAAGAATTAGCAATGCGTGCGGGTCGTGTTTTAGCTTATGAAGTAGATAAGGATTTAAAAGAGGAGTTATTTGAACGTCTTAAAAATTTTTCTAATGTTACAATTTTATTTCAGGATTTTTTGGAGAGTGATATTGTAGGGGATATTGCAATGTTTAAGTATCATAGTCTTTATTTTGTTAGTAATGTTCCATATTATATTACAACGCCTATTATGATGAGGTTAATAGCTACTCATTTACCTTTTCAGAAAATATGTATGATGGTACAAAAAGAAGTTGGTACTCGTTTTACTGCTCATCCTGGTAGTCGTGCTTATGGGTCTATTAGTGTGTATTTATCTTATTATTATTCAGTCAAAAAAGAGTTTTTCGTTTCTAGAAAAGAGTTTGTTCCTGTTCCTAATGTAGATAGTGTTGTTATTTCGTTTGAGAGGAGAAAAGAATTATTACCATTAAAGGATGAGTCTTTATTTTTTAACCTTGTACGAGATAGTTTTCAGTTTAAAAGGAAGAATTTGCGAAATAATTTAAAAAAATATGATTTACAAGTTATTTCTGATGTTTTAAAAAAGTATAATTATGATTTGACTGTTCGAGCTGAGAATTTATCTGTTGAAATATTTGTAAGTATTGCTAACGCATTAAGTTTATGAATATTTCTTTTTTTTTATCATAAAATTAATTGGAGATGACTAACTATAAGAAGTCAAGTCATTTTCTTCAAAAATCTTAAAAAGATTTTTGTTCCACTACAAAAAGATTTTAAAAAATCAATTTTTTAAAATTTTTAGTAGCGGTTATAGTGATATAAAATT
>DVGU01000056.1 GCA_018712565.1 Candidatus Faecimonas gallistercoris | reverse complement strand
GAGATAAACTTACTATGAAACAAAAAATGACACGTTATATAAGTGATTTCAAAAATATTGAAAATCTTATATTTAATGTCATTCCTTGTATTTGATTTTCTTTACGTCAAATTTTTATGCGATTACCTTATGTTGTGCCCTTTTTGGGCTTTTATTGGTTTTTATTATATAATAAGTTTACAGATGGCGGATGATGAAATGAAAAAATTTATTACACCTGAAGGTTATGCTATTTTACGGGAGGCTGCTTGGTGGTATGAAGTTATTATTGATCAACAAATTTTTTTGAGAACTTGAAATCTGATGAGTTTGCTTTATCTGATGGTTTGTATAAAAAGTTTTATTCTGAAGAAAAAATTAAGTTAAATCAAGTTGATAAGAGAAGTTTGTCTTTGCTTTTAGCAGTATTATCTACTGGTAATGATGCTAAAGAATTATTGGTTGACTTTGGTGTTACCCTTGGAAAAATTTTGATTTTATCAATCTGTCCAATCAGTCTTTTGAAAATGCTAAAACAAGCAATCCTTTACAAAATTATGTAGATATCTGACAGATGAGAATTTTATGATAAATCTTGCGATTGGTAGAGAAAATGAAATTAATCAGGCTATAGTTTCTTTAATTATTAGGTCACTTATTTTGCTAGGCCTTGCTGGAGTTGGTAAAACGGCACTTGTGGAAGGTATTGAATATCGTATTCAAAAACGTGATGTTCTAGCATGTCTTTTAGATAAGAAAATTTTAATGATTAATACTTATTTCTGGTACGATGTTTTGTGGGAACTTCTAGGAATGGTGGCCTTGCTTTTTTATCTCGTGGGGATATTCAGATGATAGGAGCAACTACTACGGATGAATATCAAAAATATTTTGCTTTGGATGATGCTTTTCGAAGAAGATTTGATGCAGTTATTTTGAAGGAACCTGAAAAAATCTTTTGTATTCTATTTTGAATGGTTTTATTTCAAAATAGAAAGAATTGACGGGTGTTGATTTTACATTTAATATTGATGAGAAGATGAAAATTTTTGATACTTTAATTCGAGGAACCGATTAGAAGGGAAGAGTTTTTGATGATATGCAATATAATCCACATTTAGTTTTATCTATTTTGGAAAAGTCATTTGCTTTTGCATCTTTTCATGAACATGAAAAAGTAGATTTAGAGGATATTTGTGATGCTATTTCTAGTTGTAATTGTATTTATGAGAGTAGAAGAGAGCGTATGGTTTCTAAATTACGTGGTAAATTTACAGAGCCTCAAGATAGGTCATATGTTAAATCTAATATTATTTCTTTTTCACAAAGATAGTGCTAAGCACTATTTTTTCTTCGTTGTAAAGGGGGGGATTCTATGTTAAAATAGTTTTGGTGATTGTTATGGGTATTTTTAATAAGTTAAAAAATATGTTTCAAGGAAATAAAGGTAATTCTTCTGATATAAAAAGTTCAGAAAAAGAAGTTGTGGAAGAAGTAAAAGTTTATGAAAAAGGATTAAGTAAATCTCGTGAGGGATTTGTATCTAAGCTTGCTAATCTAACGAATAAGTATCGTACGATTAATGATGATTATTTTGATGAGTTAGAAGAAATATTAATTATGGCAGATATTGGTGTTAATACTGTTATGGATTTTATTGATCGATTACGTGATAGGGTGGTTAAAGAAAAAATTAGTGATCCAGAATTGTTAAAAGAAATTATTGTGGATGAATTATTTATTATTTATGTTGATGATCAGGTATTATCTAGTAAAATTACTTATCAAGAAAAAGGACCAACTGTTATTTTGTTTGTTGGTGTTAATGGTGTTGGTAAAACGACAACAATTGGTAAAATTGCTTGGAGAATGAAGCAAGAAGGAAAAAAAGTATTATTGGTTGCTGCTGATACTTTTAGGGCTGGTGCAGTAGAGCAACTTCATCTTTGGAGTGAAAAAGTTGGTGTTGATTTTTATGGTAAAGATGAAGGAAGTGATCCTGCTAGTGTTGTTTATGATGGTTGTCAAAAGGCAAAAGATGAGGATTATGATGTAGTATTAGTAGATACTGCAGGTCGACTACAGAATAAAGTTAATCTAATGAAAGAATTAGAAAAAATGAATAAAGTTATTCAAGGAATTATTGAAGGTGGTCCACATGAGGTGTTACTTGTAATTGATGCTACTACTGGTCAGAATGGTATTAGTCAGGCAAAAGCGTTTCAAGAGATTACTGATATTACAGGAATAGTGTTAACCAAGTTGGATGGAACTGCTAAAGGTGGTATTGTTTTAGCTATAAAAGAGCAGCTGGGTCTTCCAGTTAAGTATATTGGACTTGGTGAAGGTGCAGAAGACTTACAAGTATTTGATATTGAAAAGTATATATATGGATTGTTTAAGGATATGATATAATATGGAGCATAATAAAAAAGGTTCAGATAAAGAAAAAAAAGAGATGAGAAAAATTACTCGTTTTAATATTGTTTTTATTAATATTCAATTGGTTTTTACTTTTTTAACAATAGGTTTATTTATTTGGTTTATTATTGATTCTTCTATTATTTATTTATTTCAATTTTTCTTAGGACTTACTTTATTAGTTATGGCTTATAATAATCAGTTTATTTATCGTCGCAAGGTTGCTACTTTTCTTTATATTATTATTGGTATTATTTTACTTATTTTAGATTGTATTATGTATTTAGGAGTATAGTATGGAAGATTTTGTTTATTATGGAGAATTGTATGATTTGTATGGGGAACTTCTTACTAAAAAACAAAAACAGTATTTCGAAGATTATTATTTTCAAAATTTGAGTTTAGGAGAAATGGCAGACAATTATGCGGTTAGTCGGAATGCTATATTTAAACAAATACATATTGTTGTGGATAAATTGATGGAATATGAAGAAAAATTACATTTGTTAGAAAAAAGACAAAAATTGGAGAGAATTTGTCAATTTATTGATAATCCGAATATAAAAAAAGAATTAGAGGATTTGATTTAATACTTTTATAAATTGAAAAATTAAGTGTCCGAAAAGGGCAAAAAAAAAGACACATAGAATTACCTATGATACAATGTAAGTGCGAATTAACATTGGAGGTAATTAATATGTGTCTTTTAAATTATAACAGAAATAA
>DVGU01000006.1 GCA_018712565.1 Candidatus Faecimonas gallistercoris | reverse complement strand
TCATCAAAAATATGATTCTTGGCCCAACAATTAAATTGATTAATATCCATATGTTCCATGATAGAATTATATCAAAAGAAAAAGTCCCTGAAAAGGGACGCATGACAAAATTTATTTTGTCATTTTTTTATACTCTGCTTGTGTTATATCAAGTAGAATTTCAAAAAAGGAGGAGATCGAAATTGAAAGTGAGAAAAATGATTAAATTAATGATGTTTCCTTTATTTGCTCTTTTAATGCTTTTAGGTACTCAAACTGTTAATGCTCAAACTGTTAATCTTACTAAAATAAATACAGACTGGTTTAAATCATATACATTTAAAGGTGAGTATAGCAGTTGGTATTTAAAAGATTATTCTTTTAATGGTAGAACTGCTTATTGTATCGAACCTACTATACCAGAGGGTGAATCTTATAACACGGGTGATTGGAGTGTAACTAATTATACTAATGAACAAAAAGAAAAAGCCCTTTTAATTGCTTATTACGGTTATGACTATCCTAATCATCAAACAAGAGAATATAGAGCAGCAACTCAAGCCCTACTTTGGGAACTAATGGGAACATCAACTGTTGGTTTTTCTTCTGAAAGATATGATCGAGGTACGATTTATAATGTAGATAAAGAAAAACAAGAAATTATGAATTTAGTAAATAATCATACTAAGAAGCCATCATTTAATGGAACTACTATTACTTTAAATGTTGGCGAAGAAATTACATTAAATGATACAAATAAGGTATTATCGAATTATGAAGTTTATTCATCAGAAAATGCTGATGTCGATATAAACGAAGATAATAATACTCTAACAGTTAAAGCAACTGCAGTCGGAAACATTACAATTAGATTTGCAAAAAAACAATATTTAAATACTCAATATTTAGTATATTATAGTGAGGGACATCAAACTCTACTTTCCCCTGGGGCAGTTGATCCAGTTTATTCAGATTTAAATATCAAGTCTTTAGGTGGTAAAATTGAATTTACCAAATATGATAAGGATAATAATACCAATACTCCACAAGGTTTAGCAACTTTAAGTGGTGCTATTTATGGTATTTATGATGCTGAAACTGATACTTTAATTCAAACAGTTACTACTAATGATGATGGTTATGCAATTAGCAATAACCTACCAAAATTAGGCGAATACTATTTACAAGAAATCACTCCTAGTGAGGGTTACCAAATTGATTTAACTAGATATTATTTTTCTAGTAGCCTAGAGCAAATAAATGCTAGTTTAATTGTAAAAGAAGATGTTATTACTCGTGATTTTGAATTTACTAAAGTAATAGCAACAGATAAAACTGGAATAATGACACCAGAGGCAAATGTAGAATTTGGTATATATGATCATAATAATCAATTATATACTAAAGTAACTACCGATTCAGAGGGTAAAATATATGTAACCTTACCTTATGGAAAATATACTTTAAGACAATTAACTTCTACTACTAATCATGAAATGCTGGAAGATTACGAATTTGAAGTAAAAGAACTCGGTGATACAGTTAATAAGGTATTTGCTAATGCTGAAATAACTGCTAAATTAAAAGTTGTTAAGGTAGATGCTGATACTGGACAAACTATAGCATTATCTGGTATTAAATTTAAAATATTTGATTTAAATAACAATGAATATGTTTGTCAAACCACGGACAGAGTTCAATGTGTGTTTGAAACAAACGAACAAGGAATTTTAATGACACCATTACCTTTAAATTCTGGAAATTATCGCCTAGAAGAAATAGATCAAGTAATTAATGGTTATTTATGGAATTCTGAAGCACTAGAATTTTCAATAAATGAAGATTCTAATTTTGAAAATGATGATGTATTTGGAACTATCATAGAACTTGAGTTTGAGAATACTTCTGTTAAAGGAAAAGTTGAAATTAATAAACTTGGTGAAGAAATCGATCTAACTGAAAATGGCTATGTCTTTAATAAAATCAATTTAGAAAATGTCGTTTTTGGTTTATATGCTAAAGAAGATATTTATGATACTTTAGGCAATTTAATATATGAAAAAGATACATTAATTGCTGAATTAGTAACCAATGCGGATGGTTATACTAGTATTGATAACTTATATTTAGGTGAATACTATCTAAAAGAATTAAAAACAGTTAGTAATCATGTTTTAGATTCAAATATCTACACTTTTAAATTGGAATATAAAGACCAATATACTGCTGAAGTTCTTTATACTATTGATTTAGAAAATCTTGTGTCAACTGGATCACTGATCTTTAGTAAAGTGGATTTTTCAACTAGTGAACCACTACCTAACACTTTAATAGAGATATACAACGATAAAGAAGAATTAGTCTTTTCTGGTAGAACTGATGAGTCAGGACAAATTAAAATTGATAGACTACCTTTAGGCAGATACTTCATTTTAGAAAAAGAAGCACCAAGTGGCTATAAAATTAATACAGAGAAAATGTATTTTGAGATTAAAGAAAATAACGAAATTATAAAATGCACTATGACAAATGAAGTGTTTGAAGTACCAAATACTGGATTAAGTAATATAAATTTTGAAATTATAGTAAGTATTGTTTTAGTAATATCTGGATTAGGATTAATAGGTTATGGTTTCTGTAAAAAGAAAAAGTAAACTAATAATTGAAATTATAGGACTACTAGTATTAGCAAGCGGTATTTTTATTCTTATATATCACTATTCTAAAATAGAAAAATTTGATAAAGAATCAGATATTAAAATTGAAGAATTTTTAAATAAAGAAATATCACTAAAAAATGAAGTTAGTATTGAAAATGCTACCATTAAGGAAGAAAAAATTGATAAACAAGATTATAGTTATATAGCAGTTTTAGAAATACCATCTATTGATTTAAAACGAGGTTTAGTAGATCCTAGTAGTCCTTATAACAATGTAAACTATAATATTCAAATAATAGATAATTCTACCATGCCCAATGTAACAAATGGTAATTTTGTTCTTGCTAGTCATAACGGAGCAAGTTATATATCTTTCTTTAAGAATTTAAATAGAATGAATATCAATGATAAAATTTATGTTTATTATCAAGGTTATAAATATGAGTATTCTTTAACTGAAATATATGATACTCCTAAAGATGGTAAAGTTGAGATTATAAGAGATTATGATAAAACAACTATTACATTGATTACTTGTAAAAAAAATAGCAAAGATACACAAGTAGTATATATTGGTTATTTAACTAATACTACTACTTATTAAAAATTACTGGAGTGATGGTAAGTATCTAAAATTCCAAAGTTTATAATATTACACGATTATACTTATACTGATGGATCAATACCACCACTTGCTAGAATTTTATTTGCTCAAATATCTTCTCTTGCAAAAAATGATGGCTATTGTCATGCATCTAATAAGTATTTGAGTGAGATAAATAATGTTGATGAAAGAACTATTAGGAGATTATTAAATCAATTAGAATCTTCTAATTACATTGACATTGTCATTGATAAAAAACAACCAAATAATTTAAGAAGAAAGATTTATATAAATGATATCAAAGGACAAAATTGTCCTATCGGTACGGATAATTAAGTCCTATCTAGTTAGGACAAAAATATCCTATAAATATATAAGTAAAAATATATAAGTGAATATATAATTTATAAATTAAATTAATTTAATTAATTTATTCATGAATTAATTGGAGGTGGAAATATAAATAGAAATAAAGTTGAATTGATAGGAAAAATAACCAGCATATCGGAAATTAAAAAAGACATAAACAATAATGAGTTTATGTTTTTTGATATAGTTCAAAATGAATACATTGATGATAATCTCTATAATTCTTCTTTTTATAAAATTAGATTATACAACAATTTAATTAAAAGATATCAAAGTGTTTTGTTTAAAGGGAAAAATATATATGTTAGTGGCTATTTAAATTCATATAAAAAAGATAGCAAAGTAATTTATTATATCTATCCTTTAGAAATAAAAGAATTGGATAATAATTATACTTTAGATGAATCATCAAGTCCTACTATTAGTTATGATCCAGATGGTGTTATGGTTTGGAATGGTAAAAGATGTGAGTCTACAATGTGTACTCCCGAAGAACAAAAGGAAATGGAGGCTTTGTTAAGTGAATATCAATGATACATTAATATATATTTATGCTAAAGATGATTATAAGGCTAAAAATGATCTCGATACTATAAAAATAATATGTGATAACCACGGAATTAATGTTTTAAAAGTGTATAGCGATATAACTACTTCTAATAAACTTGATTTAAAAGTTAATTTAAAGAAATTAATAAATGAAAATAAAGACTGTAATTTATTAGTTTTTAGTGTAAATAAACTAGGTAGAGATTTAAATGAATTATTAGAAATTAGAGATATGTTACAAGAAAAAAATATAAAAGTTTATGATGCTATACAAAAAGAACTGATATTTAATGATATGTTTAGTTATATAAAAGAAATGCAAGAAAATATTTTAGATAAAGGAAGTGATAAAGATTTGCAAAGAAATTTAAATGTTTTATTTGTAGAACCAAATAAATTACCAGTAAAAAAAACAATTAAAAATACATTAGAAGAAAAGCAAAAATTAGTTGGAGGTTTAATTGAATATACTTATATCGAAAATTGCAATGATATTACTATTATTTGCAATGAGGAAGGTAAAATTTTAGGTTTACCACTTAATCGAGATATAGGACATGATATTATTGCAGGTAATTTTTTAATTGTTGGTGATGATCCAGAATTAGGTGAAGATCGTTCTCTAACGGATGAACAAATTGAAAAATATACTAAATATTTTGGAAAAGAATCTATCGAAAACACCAATAAAAAAATTGATAGATTATTTTGGGGAATTGATTTATAGTTTCTTATTTGAAAGGAGGTGGTAATTTGAATAATACATATTTTATTGGAAGATTAGTAAATGATCCAGAACTAAAAGAAACAGATAGTGGTAAAAAGGTATTAAATGTTACTGTTGCAGTTCCTAGAAGTTATAAAAATAAAGACGGTAATTATGATGCTGATTTTATTGATTGTGTCTTATGGGATCATAATGCTGAATATGTTTCTAAAATGTCTAAAGGAGAACAATTAGCAGTTCAAGGTAGAACAGAAACAAAACTTTATGAAAAAGATGGAAAAACAATTAAAGATTATAAAGTTGTTGTTGACTATGTTAAAAATTTAGATAAAAAAATAGAAAAAGATAAAGAAATGGATATGTAATTAAATTGAAATTTAAAGCAATGAAAAAGAGTTAAAATGCCCCGAAGCAATCTAACTCTGTTGTAATTATATCACAACTCATTGCTTTTTTTCATTAAGTTAAAGGAGGATTGATTATGAGAAATATTATTAAATTAAGGGTGATGTATATTGATTAAGTTCATAGGTAATTCTCTACAAGGTTTAGGGAATTCTATGAATTTATTAGCCATCGAAAAGTTAGAGGGTGGCAACTATAATGTTGACTCTATATTGCAAGCCATTAAAACTGTAACAGACTGGTGTTTGCGAATTGGTATTGCTCTTGCTGGTGTATCATTAGTTGTTGGATTTGTTATGTATGCAGTTGCTGATGTCGATAGAAAAGCCCATGTAAAGCAAAGAATAATACAAACTATGTTTGGTATCGTTGGTATTATATTAGCCATTTCACTTGTAAACTTAATCATAGGTCTATTTTAGGTGATGTCTATGAATTTATATATTAAAAAACAAAAGGATATTGATATATGTTAAGTGCATTAGATTTACTTAGGCGACTTGGTTGGGCAGTAATAGATTTTATCTACAATTTAATTGATACCTTATTTAATATCATAAAAGAATTAAATTTATATGATATTGTTGATAGTGTATCAGAAAATACAATATTTTCTAATTTCCATACGGGAATCATTGCTATTGCTATAACACTACTTGCCCTTTTCATTATGTGGCGATTTGTTATGAAAATATTAGAGCCAGACGATGGGCTATCTACTCATCAAATAGTAATTGAAATAGTAAAATGTGGGGTTCTTATTTTAATGAGTGTATTTTTATTTACTCAAGCAAACTCTTTTTCTATGAAATTAAGTGGTTATACTTCTTCTATTTTTAGCAACAATGGTACTACTATATCTGATAGTATGCTCGGTATGTATATAAGTCATTCTGATGGTTATAAAAATAGTGATGAATTTGAAAATGAAGATATTACCAAGAATTTGGAAAATGATAACTTCACCGATAAACGAATGTATAATGATAAATATGTTACTTCTTCAAGGTGGATATTGCCAGATGAAAAGGATTATAAGTATAGTATAAATTGGATTATGGCTATCCTTGTTGGAGGCTTTTTTCTATATGCACTATTTTTTAGTGGTATGATGCTTGCTCGTAGACAAATAGAATTTTTGTTTTTATTCATAATAAGTCCGATTGTATTTGCTACTTCTGTTGGAAACAAACAAAGGCGATCAGCAGTAGTCGAACAGTTAGTATCACTTATTTTACAAGGTGCAGTTGTAATGATGATTATAGGTATTACCGTAATAGTAATGCAGTCAATTAATAGTACAACTTTCTTTTCAGATTCGCCTGCTAAAGATATGGCTTTAAAATCATTAATGTTTATTGGTTGTGGTACTTTCTTACTTACTGGATCACAAGTAATCAATAGATTTATTGGTGGTAATGTTTCTGCAAATAGTGGTCGTGAACAATTAATGAGTTTAATGAGTTATGGTCATGCTATGTCAACTGCTACTCATATTGGTAGTAATGCTATAACTGGTGCTGGTGCATTTGGTTTAGGTGTGGCATCATCAGCAGTTGGTAAAGTTGGTGGAAATCAATTAGTCAATAAAGTTGGTAATGCTATTCAGAAATTTGGTAATAAAGTCAGTGGTGGTGGAACTTCATCTAACCCTATCAAGAGTGGTATTGGAAGTACCATTGAAAAATTTGGTGGTAAAGTTAAAAATGCAACTCCATCTAATATAGGTAAAAATCTTCGTTCTCATGGTCGAGAAAATATGGGTGAAGCAGTAAGTTCTATTATGCCACAAAGAAGTATGTATCGCCGAAGATATAGGTCAAGGGAGTGATAAGTTATGTATATAACAATTAAAAGTATTAAAAAAACATTAGGTAAATATATAGAAATGACTGATTTATATATAGGACTTCCTATGCTAGTAATTTTCTTAATAATGTTTGCATTTACGAATTTAAAAATACAAGCATTAATATTCTTATCCATTTGTGCATTTCTATTAATACCTATAAATTTATCAAAAAAGAATCGTATGTATAAAATTATGATTCTTCTTATAGAATACTTATTTAAAACAAAAGAATATTACTTTTTTAACGAAGAAATAAAAGAAAGTAAAATCAAAACAATAAGTAAATATATAAAACAATAGAAAGTGATGGTGATAGTATTAAAACGAATAAAGAAAAAGTTATAGAAAAAGAAAAACATAAACTAGAAAAACAAAAGCCAAAGTTTATACTTAAAAAACGACTTAAAAAGCGAGTTAAAAATTCGCAAGTTTTTTCTAATGTTAAAGCAGTTGCTGATGATGGTTTAATTGAATTAAAAACTGGTGAAGTAGCATCTTTAATTGAAGTTAAAGCAATAGACTTATCTCTAGCCAGCAGAAATGAAAAACAAAATTTCTTCTATTCTCTAAAGAGTTTATATCAAATAAAAGGGCTTACCTTAAAATGCTATAAACTAGATCAGAAAATTAATTTAAATAATAATAAGATTAATTTAGATGAGTTAATCGAATATTTTAAAGAAGATGCTCAAAAGCATAAACTTTTAGATGAAAGCAAAAGACTAATTGAAGAACTTGAAGAAAACTATTATACAGTTTCGAGTGTCTATTATTTAGTGGTTATTGCTAAAGACTTAAACATATTAGAAAAGCAACTAGATGAAATTGAAGATATTATTTCTAATATTACTCCTAAACTAAATATGGAAGTAATTGATAACAGATTAGAAATATATAAATTCTTAACTAATTTATATATGAATCCAAAAGCACTAGATGATCTCGTGTGGAGTGATCTACCATCTTTAATATCCCCATTAAATTTGCAAGAAAAAACTAATATGTTAAAGTTTGATGATAATGATATACAAATGGTAACTATTAAAAATATTCCCCCATTTGTTGATGAATTGTTTTTTGAAGAAATTTTTAATGTTCCAAATGTTAGGTCTTGTATTAGTATTAAAGATGCTATTAGTCAAGATGAGTTAATCCGTTGGGTTAATTCACAATATCAATTTTTATTATCAGATAGAAATACTACTAGAAAATTAAGTGATGCTACTGAACTAGATACTCAAAAGGAAAACTTCCAACAATTAATGTTAGAAATTAAAAATGGTGATGAGAAAATAAAAGAAGTATCACTTACTCTAGTAATAACTGGTACTAGAAAAGAACGAGAAAATACATTTAGAGATTTAAAAAGATTAGTAGATAGATACCAAATAAAATTAGATATTCCAAAATTAAGACAAATGGAGTGCTGGCAAAATTTTGATATTACTTCTACTTCTTTAAATGATTATTCAATTTATTTGCCTACACTTACTTTAAGTGCGGGTTTTCCTTTTACAAAAACTTATTTTAATGATTCTAAAGGATATATGCTAGGAGTTGATTTACATACTTCGCTACCGATATTCTTTGATCCTTTTACTTTAAATAATCATAGGACATCACACAATATAGCCATTGTATCTTCTACTGGTGGTGGTAAGAGTTTTACTATGAAAAAGATAATTATTAATGAGTATGCTCGTGGTACTAAAATATTTATCTGGGATGCTGAAAATGAATATAAAAATTTGGTGTTATCTAATGGGGGCGAATATATAGATCTCTACTCTAAAAAGGGTGGTATTATTAATCCCCTACAAATAAGGTATATACCTAGCGATGATGAAGATAAAGAAACAAAAGAAACAGATTGTCCTTTAGCCAAACATTTAGGCTTTTTAGAGGCTTTCTTTAAAACTGCTTTTGAAGATATTACGGAAAAAGAACTAGTTATGTTACTTGCAGTAGTAGAATCTTTATATAACAAAAAAGGTATATTTAAAAATACTTCTATTAATACTTTACAAAGTTTAAAGCCTAGTGATTATCCAATATTTAGTGAGTTATATGAGTATTTACCTATTTATAAAAAAGATTTGGAAAGTAATGAAAAAAAGAAAATCATCGATCAATTAGAGATACTAGTTTCCAGATTTTTAACTGGTACAGATTCTTTCCTTTTTGATGGGCATACAAATATTGATTTATCTAATGATTTAATCGCTTTTAACTTACAAGAACTTCTATATAGTGGTAATCAAAGATTAATTAATACCCAAGTTTTAAATCTACTAACTTATTTAAATAATAGTATTGTTGCTAATAAAATTCAAAATGAAAAATCAAATACTAGAAAAAAACATATAAGTATTATTGTAGATGAGTTTCATTTATTTATCGATGAGAAAAATAGCGAGGTATTAAAAAACTTTGGGCAACTTGCTCGTAGAGTTAGGAAGTATTCAACTAATTTAATTGTTAGCACTCAAAGTGTAAAAGACTTTGTAGGTAATGCTAATGTATTAAGGCATGCCACTGCAATTTTTAATAATTGTCAGTACACTATGATAGGTATGCTTAAAGAAGATGACTTAATTGCTTATTTAGAATTATTTAAAAATAACCCTTTGACTGATACTCAAAAGGCTTTTTTATTATCGGCTAAACGAGGCGAATTTTTACTAAATATAGATAATAAAAATAGACTTCGAGTATGGATTCGTGCTACCGAGTTAGAACGAACAATGATGGGTGAAAATTAGGAGGTGTTAATTTGAGTATAAGGTCAACTATTGCTATGAAGCAAAAAGATAATACATATAAATCTATTTATTGTCATGCTAATGGAAATTTGGAATACAATGGTTATATTCTATATAATGATTATCAAGATCCAACTAAAGTAAAATTATTAATGTCTTTAGGGGATATATCTGTTTTAGGAAAGTATGTTTTTCCAGACACTACTAAAGAACATAATTTTGATAATAGACAAGATGATGTAACTGTTGCATATCATCGTGATCGTGGTGAAGAACTACATTATGAAATAAATCGCACAAAAGAAGAACTGGTAAAAAACTCTATGGATTATTTGTACTTATTTGAAGATGGTAAATGGAAATATGGTGTTATTGATTTAGATAAAACAAATGTAGAGTTCATCGAGTTAGAAGATGCTTTGCTTGAAAAAAATATTATTGATATACCACAAAATAATAATGATATTTATTTAGATAAATTAGTAACAAGAATAGTTCAGTATGCTAAAGATTTTGATCCGTATGAGTTTCAAGATTCTTATGACAATGAAGAAATTGCTTTTGAAGATACCAAAAAGCATTTACAAACTGTATCTGGTGCTTATGATATAATTGATGCTCTTTGCAATGATATTCATTATTTTACTAGTGAAAGTGATTTAAGTAATCATGATATAAATGATTTGTATAAGGAAGCCACTAACTTATTAGTAGAACTTAATCAATATTCAAAGACTTTAGAAAAAGATAAAGAAATGGATATTTAATGAAGAAAAAAATAATATCCATACTTTTAGGATCAACTGGTGGTTTGTTTCTTATTGGTTTTATTATTTTAATACCAGTCTTAATGATATTAGACTTCTTCGGTGCAAATATAACAGATGGCTATATAGAAAATAATAGTGGTTATGCAGAAGAATATAAAAAAGTCTTAAACGAAAACATAAAATCCAAAAATGGTTATGTATCTTTAGAAAGAATATTATACTTTTATTTAGCCGATAACTCTTTGACTTTTAGTGAAATATATACGGATAATTTAGATAGTGAACTAAAAAGACAACTACCAATTAGCCAAGTATGTGAAATTCAAAAATATAAAGTTTTAGAAGTATGTAAAGAAGATAATATCGTTGATAGTGGACAAATAGATGAAGAACAAGCCAAGCCATTTGCTCCACCCATTGATTTTGCTAGTTCTACTATAACTAGTTTTTTCAAAGAAGAAAGAATTGTGTATGGTGAATCTGATGTTCATTCGGCATGGGATTTAGCAAATTCGGCTCGGACACCAGTTTATTCCGTATGTGATGGTACTGTTGAAACAGTTGATTTTCCATATTCAACTAATACCATAGATACGAGCGATACTCAAGGTGGAAATATAATTAAAATAAATTGTGAAGTAAATGAATTGACTTACACAGTCTTGTATGGACATTTATATCCTAACAGTTCTCAAGTTGCTGTTGGTGATACTGTAACAAAAGGACAAGTAATTGCAAGTGTTGGAACTACTGGTTACTCGACTGGGGATCATTTACATTATCAAGTTTCATTAAATAATGAAGTTGTTGATGGTATGAGTTTAATTGATTTTACTTATGAAATAGATTCTACCCCTAGTTTTGATCAACCAGATTTACCGTTAAGACCGACATATTAATTACCATCCTATAAAAACTTGGAAAAATAAATATTTAGGATGAAAAGCCCTACTATAAAAGCCCCTTAATATATATGATTAAGAGATTTTATCCTTTTAATCAACCTATAAAGTAGGATGAATTTTGCAAGTGCAAAATAAGAAATGCACCTACATAAACCCTTATGAAATAAGGAATAAGTTTATGTGAGTGTGCATTTATCTTATCCTGCTTTTTATATTATGCCAATATTAAGGGGCTTTTCATCCTATTACAAAGGAGGAATATATGAGAAGATTTAATTTAAAATTACCGATAGAATTATATGATCGTATAAAATTAATGGCTAATTTCTATAATGTATCTGTTACTAAAATGATAATACAGTTATTAGAAATTGGTTATATTGATATGTTACAAGGAGGTTATGAAAATGAAATTATCAATAAATAAATTAATTGCAAATGATATTATTAATTATGGTATGGATCAAACAAGTGAATTTAATTATTCTGTTTCATTAAATGGATATTTAAATGATTTTGATGGAGAATCACAAAAGTATATATTAGATAATTTAGATGATATTATTGAGTGCATAAAAGACAATGAAAATGTGGCTGACTTATTTATTAGTGAACAAAGTGATGGCGATAAGGATTTTGATATGGTATTTTACTGGGGAAATTTACTTACTCAAGTTGAAAGAATTGTTTGTGAAAATGCTAAATCATTAAAAGTGAATTTAGAGTTTGAAGATATTAGAGAAATTGCAGATAATATTTTAAGAAGCGATACTTTTAATGATGATTTAGAATATGAGATTAAAAACTATGATAATGGTAGGGATATAGATTAATGAAAGTTCGCCTATATACAGACAATGAAATAAAAATACTTGAACAAAATATTTTTGTTAGAAAAGTAAAATACAAACGAGAAATTGAATACGATCCACTTTTTAAATTATGGGTTATTATGATGAGATTCAAGTTTCCAGAACTCTCTGCTCGTGAGATATTTTCTCGTGCTGGATTTGATGTTAATATACTTCATCCTAAATTACCACAAAGAAGAATCAAGGACTGGGTTGATAATTATAAAAAGTTTGGTATAAGATATTTTCTTCCAGAAGATGAATATTATCAAAGTATTACTTGTGTTAAAGATAAAAAGATAGTTTATGATACCATGAAAATGCAGTTAATGGATTTTGTTCTATCTAAACTAAAGGAATTAAATATCAATGACAATAGATAAACACATTTATTTTACGAATGAAGAATATTTAAAGATAAAATCTTATGCTGATAAGAATAATATGTCTTTTTCAAGAGCGGTATGTGAATTATGTATTAATGCTTTAAATGGTACTGATGTTTTAGATAGATTATCTACTATTGAAAGAAATATTGAATATATAATCAAGAAACAAAAAATAATGCTATCTTTAGAAGAGCAAATATATTCAGATATGGATTTTGATAATATAACTGATCCTAAACAAAGTAAGCCCTTAAATGAATTTAATAAAAAGATAAGGAATAATTATATAAATGACTAAAAGTCCTAAAGTTATATTTAATTCTATCTTTACACTTGCTATTAATAATCCAGATAGTAAATATAAAAACAATGAAAAGTCTAAAAAACGAGTTCGTGATATGTATGATTATTATGCTAATGAAGAAAAAAGAGCCATGTCTATGTATGACTATTATACTGGTAAAATTAATAAAGAAAATACTATGAATCTTGTTTTAGAAAATGGCAAGTTTGCATCGGAATTGGAAGTCGAAAAAAGAAAGAAACAAGCAGTAAAGTATTTAGAAAATTCTAACCTATGGCAAGGTGTCTTATCATTTAATAATGATTATATAAATGAAAATATTGATATACATAAATTAGAACAAGAACTTGCTTCTAATATATTACCTAATTTTTTTAAAAAGTGTGGTTTTAAAGATTCTAAAAAAATGTTTTATCAATTATCGCTACATACAGACACTGATAATCTTCATTTTCACTTTTCTTTTATGGAAAAACAACCTAACTATATTTATTCTAAAAATAAAGTTGGTTATAGAAGATCTGGACAACTTACCCAAAGTGAAATTGATTTTCTAAAAGCCCAAGTAGTTCATACTATAGAAAAAGAAAAAATCTATACACCTTTATTAATTGAAACTAATAAGGAAATTACCGAGTTAAAAAAGTTCTTTAGTCCTAATGAAAAGAATTATCTTTTGCGAAACAAAAAGGATTTAATATTAGAAGAAAAAATTTTAAGATTAGGTCAATTACTTTATAGGGAACGAAAAGATAAAGAAGAAAAAATAAAATATGGTTCTATAAAAAACAAAGAAATTATAGAACTTACCAAAGAAATTAAGAGTTATCTTTTTTCTAAAAAAAATTCTAATTTTAAATTGGAATATGCTAATTTTAAAGATGCTTTAAATGAGATAAACTCTTATTTTCATAACATATATGAAGAAAATCAGATTAAGAATATTGATATTGATACTACTTTAATCGATTCTAAAAACAAATATATAGATAATTATATTTATAATGCTATTGTTAATCATGCAAATTATAATTATAAGAAAGAATTAAAAAGTGTAAAAAGTATTAAAGAAAATGATATTATTCAAGAAATAATATTAAAACACTACTTAAAAAACAAAAAACAGACAAGAAAAGATATATTATATAATTATCTATCCAACACTAATACTAAAACACAATTTAAAAATAAAAATGCTATCGAACAAGCAATCAAAAATATTAATGATGAAATGGAAGAGGCACAAAGAGAATTTAGTAGATTATTTATCAGTAATGATAAGAGTGATACATTATGAAAGATATAATTATCAGTAATGTAATTTCTGACATGGGAAAATTTATTAATAATTATCAATTAGAAAATTTAAGACAAGTGCTAGAACATTATTTTTATAATGTAAGTATTACAGAAATAGAAGATATAAAAGAAGAAAAAATAGATTATAGCAATTTATTTTTATCTTCTAAAAAACTTGAGGGTTGTTCTAATAGAACAGTTGAGTATTATAAAAAAACAGTTGATGATATGGTATTGCAAATAGACAAAAATATAAAACTAATTGATACTAATGATATAAGACAATATTTATCTAACTATCAAAATAATCATAATTGTAGTAATGTAACAATAGATAATATAAGAAGAATATTATCTAGTTTTTTTTCTTGGTTAGAAAATGAAAATTACATTATAAAAAGTCCTATAAGGAGAATTCATAAAATAAAAACTCAAGTAACAATTAAAGAAACATATAGTGATGAAAATTTAGAGAAATTAAGAGATGGGTGTTATTGTATAAGAGATTTAGCAATGATTGATTTTTTATCATCTACTGGTATCAGAGTTGGTGAATTAGTTAATTTAGATATTAAAGATATTGACTTTGTAAATCAATCTTGTATTGTACTAGGTAAAGGAAACAAAGAAAGAGAGGTTTATTTTGATGCTAGATCAAAACTTCATTTATTAAAGTATCTTGAAAGTAGAAATGATAATAATTCTGCATTATTTGTATCATTAATTAAACCTTTCAACAGACTTAATATTTCTGGTGTTGAAATACGACTTAGAAATTTAGGAAAAAGACTTAATATTCCAAAAGTTCATCCTCATAAATTTAGAAGAACATTGGCAACAAAAGCCATAGATAAAGGTATGCCTATTGAACAAGTACAAAAACTTTTGGGGCACACTAAAATAGATAGTACAATGCACTATGCTATGGTAAAACAGTCCAATGTAAAAGTATCACATCATAAATATATTTGTTAATGATAAGGCTGCAAAAAAATAAAAAAAGTGTTATAATATAAATGTAAGCAAAGCAAAAAATAGTAATTTTTAGAGAGGTGATAACATGAGAATATTAATGATATGAGTCAGGCATAAACTTTGATTATGCCGAACAAAAAGGAGGCATAATATGTTAGAAATAAAAGATTTAAGTATATCTATTAATGGTAGATATTTAATTAAAAATTTAAACTTAGTATTAAATAATAATGATAAATTGGCAATTATAGGTGAAGAAGGAAATGGAAAATCAACTTTATTAAAATCTATTCTAGGAATATGTAAATATGTAGAATTAAGTGGAAATATTAATTTTAAAGGCAGTAGGATAGGTTATTTAGAGCAATCTATAAATGAAGAAGATTTAAATAAAAAAGTTTATAATTTTTTATTTATAGATGAAAGAGACTATTATAATAAAATTAATAATTTTTATAAAAATTTAGATTCAATTAATTTAAGTGATGAAATATTAGAGCAAACAATAAATACATTATCTGGTGGTGAAAAAGTAAAAATTAGTATCTTAAAATTATTATTAAATGAATATGATATTTTATTTTTAGATGAACCTACTAACGATTTAGATATCGAAACATTAGAGTGGTTAGAAAAATTTATTAATAGTACAAGTAAACCAATTATGTATGTTTCTCATGATGAAACACTATTATCTAATACAGCTAATATGATTCTTCATTTAGAGCAAATAAAAAAGAAAACTGAATGTAGACACACATTATTAAAAATTGATTACGATACATATGTTGAGCAAAGAATTAGAAAAATAGAAAAGCAAACACAAGTCGCAAGAACTGAAAAAAGAGAATTTACCAAGCAACATGAAAAACTGCAAAGAATAATGCAAAAAGTTGAATATCAGCAAAATACAATTTCAAGAAGTGACCCACATGGTGCTAAACTTTTAAAAAAGAAAATGCATTCTTTAAAGTCGCAAGAAAGAAAAATGGATAATACTGAATTGACTAAATTTCCTGATGTGGAAGAAAGCATTAATTTTTTCTTTGAAAATATTGAGGTCCCAAAAACCAAAAAAATAATTACTCTAAATATAGATGAGTTAAAAGTACATGATAAAACTTTATCTAAAAATATAAAATTGGAAGTAATAGGAAATGTACATCTATGTATTATTGGAAAAAATGGTGTAGGAAAATCGACATTAATAAAAATAATTTATAATGAATTAGAAAATAGGACTGATATTAAAGTAGGATATATGCCCCAAACATATGATGATATTCTAAATAGTTATGAATATGTATTAGATTTTCTTTCACCATATGGGAATAAAGAGGAAATTACAAAAGCAAGAATCCTTTTAGGTAATATGAAATTTACGAAAGAAGAAATGGTTAGTAAAATAAAAGATTTAAGTAACGGAACAAAAGCAAAGTTATTTCTTGTTAAGTTAGTATTAGAAAAATGCAACGTTTTAATACTTGATGAACCTACAAGAAATGTTAGTCCCTTATCTAATCCAATTATTAGAAAAGTATTAAGTGAATATAATGGAACAATTATAAGTGTATCTCATGATCGAAAATACATTAATGAAGTAATAGACAATTTATATGAACTAACACGAAATGGTTTAACAAAAAAATAAATATTGATATAATTAGTGTAATAAATTACAATTTGTGATAGATTAGGAGGTGGAAAAATGTATAAAACAGTTGTTATAGAGTATTCACCAAAGGCAGATGATATGGCACAAAAAGTAGAAGAAAAAGCAAATGAAATGTTACAAGATGGTTATGAGCTAGTTACTATGTCAATTACAGGAACAGCAAAAGCAATTTTAGTATTTAAAAAAGGTTTGAAAAAAAGTTTTATATAAATTACAATTAATAGTGCAGATCATAATACTATGGTCTGTTTTTTTATACAATAAATTTTAAATAAAGGAGGAATGTTTATAAATAAAATTGGGAAAATATTAAAACAAGAAAGATTAAAAAATAATTTAACTTTGAAAGCACTATCAAATATTTCTAATATATCAATCTCTACTTTAAGTAAAGTTGAAAATGATAAGATAAAAAATGTTAGTAGTGTTTATTTATATAGATTAAGTAATATATTAAAAATAGATTATGGCTATTTAATTAGACAAAGGTGGGATATACTTCCTACTTTTTTTTATGAAAGGAATTCTACTTTTGCTGGTAAATAAAATATACAATGAGGACTGTCTAATTGGTCTTAAAAAAATACCAGATAATTCTATTGATTTAGTTGTCATAGATCCACCTTATGATATTTCTACTAAAGGTGGTAAAAAAGGAACTGGTAAATTATGCAAAGAACTAATTAAGTTAGAAAATGAATTAAAAGCAAGTAATTTAATTAATGGATTTGATTTATCGGTGTTAGATGAATTAATTAGAGTTATGAAAAATATTAATATTTATATTTGGTGTAATGGTAGACAAATACCTACCTACATTAAATATTTTATGGATAAACTTAATTGTAAATTAGAAATTATTATATGGGGAAAAACTAATCCTATGCCCCTACACAATAACAAGTATTTAGGCGACAAAGAATATTGTTTGTATTTTAGAAAAAATGGTTATTGTCAACCGAGCAATTATGAAGATGCTAAAACAATATATTTATCTACTATAAATGTTAAAGATAAACAAATATATGGGCATCCTACAATAAAGCCACTTCCCCTAATTAGAAAATTAATAAGGAACAGTTCAAAAGAAAATGATTTAGTTTTGGACTGTTTTTTAGGTAGTGGCACTACTGCAGTCGCTTGTATTTTAGAAAATAGAAATTATATCGGATTTGAAATAAATAAAAAGTATTTTGATATTGCTAATAAAAGAATTAATGAAACTACAAAGGAGTTGATGCTTAATGAAAATAAAACAAATACTAAATAGTTTATGGTGGAAACATAAATGTTTTTGGGGAAATAGATATAGAGTTATTAAAGATGGTAAGACTATTGAAAATTTACTTATTTATCATAAAAAAATATATATTTTAAAGGATGGTGGTAATAAATGAAAAATAAGTATGATGAATTAAGAGAAATACATCAAAAAAGAGTTAATGAATTTCCATTAATGTTTGCTTTTAATCAAGAGCAATTCGATAACGGTATGAAAAATTGGGGATTAGAGCCAAGTGATACTGATAAAATATATTCCATCGGTGGTGGTGGCTATATAAGAAAAACTGATCTAGATACTTATAATAAACTGTGGGAAGATATAAGAAAAGAACATAATGAGTTAATAGAAAAAGATAAAACTGGTGCTGGTTATATCAAAGATATGTTTATTAGTGAACTTGAAAATCACGAATATAGTTATACTCGTGATATATCTAGTACACTAGATGCTTTAGAACTCACTTATGAAGATATTAGAAATAATCCTACTCTTAAAAAAGGATTAGATTTAGCAATAAATGAAATCATAGATAAGAATTATGATGATTATGAAATAGATTAAGGCTGGTGGTTATATGATAAAAGAATTATTAAATTTTAAAAGTGTTGAAAACGATGATGTTATGTATTTAGATATAGATAACTTTATGGACTTTGTATATCAAAATAATTTATATGAATATACAGATGATATTTACGATAATAACGATTTAGAAGAACTGGTTAGAAATACTTTAGAAAGATCTGGCTGGGAACGAGTTAAATATATGTTAGATGATATTCATAATACAAATGAAAACTATTATTTTAAAGATGGTTATGAAAATTTTAGAAATATAACTCGTAAAGATATTAATTCTATTATTGATAACATGGTAAAAGAATTAAATAAGACCAAGGAGGATTATGAGTTATAACAATAAATTAGTGAGGGATAGACTATGAGTTTATCTCTCATTTTTTTATTGTTAATATTGATTTTATTTATTGTTGGTTTTATATATATTGAACCAATTATTTCAAAACATAAAATCAAAAGTAATAATGAATATGGATCTGCAAGATTTGCAACCGAAGCAGAAATTAATAAAAATTTTACTAAAGAAAAAATTTCTAATATAAATGAAGTTGGTTTTCCAGTTTATTATGATAAAAGTGTTACTCATGTATGGTTTGATAAAGAAACTCCCCATTATGTTTATTTAGGATCAAGTGGATCTGGTAAAAGTGTTACTTGTGTTATTCCAATGATTAGTTTTATTGCTAATGCTAAAAAGCCAAGAAGTGTTTTTGTAACTGATCCTAAAGGCGAAATATATCATGTTACTTCTAAAATGTTATATGATAGAGGCTATAAAATTTTAACAATAGATTTTAGACATCCAGAATTGTCTAATCATATCAATATACTAGAGCCGATTATTTGTGAGTATGAAAAGTATATTGAATTTGAGAATAAAGCCGATAATACAGATAATGAAGAAGAAAAATTAGATTATTTAAATAAGTCAATTTCTAGTTATGCTGAAACAAATAGATTAATTACTTCCATAGCATCAATGATCACTTATGATAAATCACAAGGTAAAGATCCTTTTTGGAATAATAGTGCCAAGAATCTTCTTGAGGGACTAATTGGCTTTTTTTTGGAAGAATATAAAGATGGTAAAGTAAAGCGAGAACAAATAACTATGACCTCTATTCGTAAATTTCAAAACTCTACTATGGAAGAAAAAAACTCTAAAAAGTTTAAATATTATATTGAGCAAAAGCCTTATGGTGCTAAATCTAAAGACAGTTTAATTCCTATTTTATCATCAAGCGAAAACACTTATAAATCTATTACTAGTGTGTTTTCAGAGAAAATGGCAATCTTTGATGACGTTAATGTTGCTAATGTAATTAGTAAATCAGATTTTGATTTTAATATTTTAGGAAAAGTTAAATCAGCACTATATGTTATAGTTCCAGATGAAGATAAAATATATTATTCGCTTGTTACTATAATTTTAGGATTATTATATAAAGAACTTGTAAAATTGGCTAACTCTAATGAAAACAAAAAAGTACCCATTGAAATTGACTGGATATGTGATGAATTTTCTAACTGCCCACCATTAATTGAACCCAGTATTGAATCAATAATATCCGTTGCTAGATCTCGTGGATTAAGGTATCACTTATTTATTCAAAGTTTAAGTCAATTAGACAATGTTTATGGTAAAGAAGTTGCCCAAATTATTCTTGATAACTCTGGACTCGCTTATTTAAAAACAAATACAATGGATACTGCTGAAGCGATTAGCAAAAGATTAGGTAAAAAAACAATAGAATCTAATTCAATAAGTCAGTCAATTAGTTTAATGAATTACAACGGTAATAAATCTACTTCTCTAATTGCTCGTGATCTACTTACACCAGATGAAGTAAAAAATCTACATTATAAAACTATCATATTTCCTAATATTGGTTATCCGATATTTAGAGATACTGTTATATATAAAAAGTTATCTTGTTACTCTAGTGGCGAATTAAAACGAAATGTAACACCGTTAAAAGACTTGAGTTATACTTATTATACAGTTGAGAATATTCAAACTAAATATGATAGACTTTTACGAAATAAAAGTAATAAAGACTTATATAAAGAAGAATTATCCTCTTATGATAAATTTAGGGAAGAAGAAATAAAAAAACTAGAAAACATTGTTCAAGTAGTACAAGATTTATTAAAAGAAAAAATAAATATATTTGAATACAAAGAAAATAATAACCGTACCTATGCTAGTTTTGAAGTTAGTGAGCCACTTTCCACAAAAGAAACAACTTTTATAAAAGGAAAAGTTAATAAAGAAGTATATCATGTAGAAATAGATACTGGTAATAATGGCAAGTCTACTATTGAAATACATTTGAAGAATCCTTTGGAACAAGACTTAACTTTAGAGAAAGGACATAAAGATAATGTCTAAATTTAGTCATAAGTTCTTTTTTAATTTGAGTTTCATAAAATTTAAAGAACTTGGAGGAATCCATAATGTATGAAAATAACGATATAGAAGTTAAATTCAGTACAAAACACTTGCCATTTGAGTATAAGTTATTAGAGTTTAGATTAATTGTAAATAAAGAATTATATGATGATAATGTAATAGATTTAAAAACATTTAAAACTATGGAACAATCTCTTATAGCAAGACTTACAAAGATAAAAAAAGAATACCAAGATGATTTGACAAACTCTAATAATGGAGGTACTATTCAAGCAACCTAACTAGTCTTGAGTTTTAGGAACACAGTTAAGGAGTGATATTTTATGGATATTAAAAAAGCAAGAGAAGATTTGCGAAAAGGAAAAACAATTTATGATATGAATTTAAGAGTTGGATATTATGCTCGTGTATCTACTGATAAAGATGATCAGTTAAATTCATTAGAAAATCAGCAAAAGTATTTTGAAGAAATGATTATGGAAAACAAAAACTGGACATTAACTCGTGGATATATCGATGAGGGTATTTCTGGTACTGCAGTAAAAAATCGTGATTCCTTTTTAAAAATGATAGAAGATGCTACTATTGGAAAAGTTGATTTAATACTGACAAAAGAAATATCCAGATTTTCAAGAAATACCGTTGATAGCATTAAATATACTGAATACCTATTAAAAAATGGTGTAATTGTTTATTTCCTATCAGATAACTTAAATACTATTCAAGAAGATTCAGAATTTAGACTTACTATTATGTCAAGCCTTGCCCAAGATGAGGTGCGAAAACTATCTGAAAGAGTTAAATTCGGTATAAACAGAATGATCAAGGATGGTAAACTAATTGGTGGTAATCTAACTGGTTATTTCAAGAAAAATGGTAGATACGAAATAAATCCAAAAGAAGCCCCAATTATAGAATATTTATTTACTACTTATGCTAGTGGTAATATGGGGCTTAAAAAAATTGGATTAGAATTAGCCAAAATGGGATATTTAAACTCTAAAGGCGAACCATATTCACAAACAACTTTAGCAAAATTTTTAACTAACCCTAGATATAAAGGTTATTATACTGCTAAACTTACCGAAGTTGAAGATTACAAAACTCATAAAAAAAGAAAAGTACCTAAAGAAAAGCAAATTATTTATAAAGATGATCGTATTCCAGCAATAGTATCAGAAGAATTATGGGATAAAGCAAATCTGTTACACGAAAAAAGAAAAAAATTACCATCTAGGCATATATTAAATACAGAAGAACATATTAAAAAATATAAATATTCTTGTAAATTATATTGCAAGGACTGTGGTGCAGTTTTTATTAGAAATGGTGGCTCTAACAGAGCAAATAATCCAGTATGGGCTTGTAGAACTTATAAAGTTTCTGGTGTTTCAAAATGTGCATCACCTAATATAAAAGAATCTTATTTAGATAAAATATTTATAGATTTATTTTCTGACTTTATAAAAAACAAAAAGCAATATGTTTCATTAGTTTTGAAAGAATATAAAAATATTATAGAAAATCATACATCAGATTTAGATGTTGAAGAAATAAATAAACAAATACTTGTTATTGAAAAGCAAAAAGATAAATTATTAGATTTAAGCATTAAAGGTATTATTGATGACTATGAATTTAAAACTAGAAATGACAAATTAAATGTTGAGTTATTTAACCTACAAAAACAATTGAGTGAAACATCAAAGAATAATCTTGAGGAAGAACGGTTAAAGAAGAAATTAGAACTTATTGAAACTAGTCTAAATTCAAAATTAGATATAAAGGAAAATTTAGCATACCTAGTAAATTTATTAGTTGAAAAAGTAGAAGTTGAAAAAGTTAATGGTGATCGTAAACATATTAAGTTAAAAATATATTACGATTTTAATACCCCAGATATTGATATAGATTTAGATATGAATGAAAATAACCAAATTAAAAGTTTGACAGCCAAAAACCTTGCTTGTGCAAGGCAAACTTCGGCTCTAAAGTGTTGCTGTGTTGACACAAAGCAACCCTGGCTTTGTAAAAATGGGACAACTTTTAGGAAAACAAACCTTATTTAGTTATATTGATAAGTTTGGTTTTGGACAACAAACAGGAATAGATTTAAATGGAGAAGGAAAAGGAATTATATTTAATCTAAATCAAGTAGGAAATGTAGAACTAGCAACAACAGCCTTTGGTCAAGGAGTAAGTGTTACTCCTATTCAACAGGTAGCGGCAGTATCAGCAGTAGTGAATGGAGGAACATTATACGAACCATATATTGTAAAAAGTATTTCTGAGAAAGAAACCAATAGTATTATCCAAAAAATGAAAAAGAAAAAAATAAGAAAAGTAATAAGTAAAAAAACATCTAGAATTATGAGACATGCCCTAGAAAGTGTAGTAGCAAAAGGTGGAGGAAAAAGTGCGTATATTGAAGGATATAGAATTGGAGGAAAAACAGGAACAGCTCAAAAAGTTCAAAATGGAGTCTACTTAGTAGGTAACTATATCATGTCCTTTATGGCAGTAGTTCCATCAAATGATCCTCAAGCTGTACTATATCTAGCGATTGACAATCCTAAAAATACAGCCTTACTATCCAGTTATACAACAACTCCAATTGCCAGAAGAATTCTATTAGATATTATTGATGCTCTAGAGATAGAAAAGCAAGATAAAGAAATGGCTAAAGATTTAGAGTGGAGTGACATTCCTACCTACAAAGTACCAAATGTAGTAGGAAAATCAGTAGAAGAAGCAAAAGAAAAATTAGACAAATTTACCATTGAATATTCAGGAAACGGTAAAAAAGTAGTAGCCCAGTCCCCAGAAGCAGGAGAAAAGTTAGAAGAACAAGGAACAATCAGACTTTTGCTAGAATAAGATACAAATTGACAAATGAAAGTATTCATAATATATTATTAGTATAATTTATTTAAGGAAGGGTGGTGATTAATTATGAAAAATTTACAATTGAAAAACAATGCAGAATTAATCACAATACCCAGGGGATATACTTTATAGAAAAAAAGTTATAATGGTTAATTCTGCGTTACGCAGAATTTTTTATATTTTATATAAAGAATAAGGAGACTAACTATGATAATGAAATTAAATATAAATGATAGGGCAGCTCTAGCTATCAAAAACAATACGAAAAGAGTAGAAATTAGAGCAAATAAAGAAAATGGTAAACACAATTATAGTACGCTAAAAGAAAATGATGTAATAGAATTTACAAGTAATAATTTAGGAAAATTCTATGCCAAAGTTAAAGAAGTAACCCATTATACTTCACTAGAAGAGTTATTTACTATGGAGGGAACAAGGTATACAACATCATCAACTAACGATAAAAAAGAAGCAATCAAAAATGTATGTAAATTAGATGGATACGAAGAGGCTATTAATAAGAATGGAGTATATGCAATTCACATACAATATTTATATAGCCAAAATACAGTATGGGATGAATTATATGAAATGGCCAAGAGTATTAGAAAGCCAAGAAATATATCTGGAATGATTAGTGGAGGACAAGTCGGAGCAGCGATTCTAACAAAGAATCATAATATTTATACTGGAGTATGTATAGACACAGCTTCCACATTAGGTATGTGTGGTGAAAGAAATGCAATAGCAAATATGATTACTAACGGAGAAAATGAAATTTCAAAACTTGTATGTGTTGATTCAAAAGGAAAAGTAGGATCACCTTGTGGAGCATGTCGAGAATATTTGATGCAGCTAGATAAAAATAGTAAGAATATTGAAATACTAAAAGATGATAAAACGAAAGAGATAATTAAATTAGAAGAGTTACTTCCAGACTGGTGGGGCTATGATAGAGTATAATCATGAAATATAATATTAAAGATAAAAGGGATATAATACAGAGTAAAATAAGTTTACACAAAAGAAAATACAAACAACGAAAATATATATAAAAAACCAAAAAAATATGGTAAACTGAAAATGGTGAAAAAATATGAATGAAGCAATCGGTGCAAAAGGTGGTAGAAGAGATAGAAAAAGAACAATCATCATCACTTCTGAAAATAAAAAGAAACTTAAGGAATTTTATAAAAAGAAAAAACAAATGAGACTAAAAAAGTTAGAAAAAGAAGTAAGAACGATCGAGCTAGCTTCTTTTTTCATTGCTATGCCAATAGCAATCGCTGGCACTACTATGGAGACTTTATTAAATATTAGAGATGAAAAGAAAACAGATTATCAAGCATCAAAAGAACTACAAACAGAAACTCTTCACAATCAAGGAAAACTAGAACTAAACGAAACTTCTGTATTAATAGAAAATAATCAAGTATATGATACGAAAAAACAACTTCCAAAGACAATTGATGGAAAAGAAATAAAAATACCACAAGAAATCGAAATAACGGAAGCTCCAAACTTCATTAAAACAGAAAAACCAATAGAAAAGATATTTCCAGACAAAAAAGTAGAAATAAAAGAAACGATAACGAAAAAAAAGTCTATCGCAGAAAAAAAAGAAAACAAAGTACCAAACCAAGAAAATAAAGTAGAAGTAAAAAAGAAATCTCAAACCAAAATACCACTACCTAGTATCGATATAACTACGAAAAAAGTAGGAATAAATAAACAACTTGAACGTTTTCAAGAACAAGAAATAATAAAAAAATATGAATCAAAACTAAAAGATATTCGTCAAGACTTAAAACAATTAATCTATGAATATAATGTCTTAAACCAACAAACAAACGATATCTACGAATCAAAAATAGCAGAAAATATTTTATATCAGTTAAGTATAATGATTAAAAAAATGGAACAGTTAAAAGATAAGTTAAAAACAGAAATAAAGTCTTTAGAAAATGAAGCTTATGTACAATATTTAGTAGATAGTTATATAGAAGAATTTAAAAATAAAAATGTGGTAGAAGAAATAAAAGATTCTGATCTATATATTTTAATTTCAGAGAAACTAGAACAAGTAGAAACTGAAACCAATAAATTAAATAACAAAGTAGACAAGAAAAAAGATGATTTAGAAATAGATGAAGAAAAATTTACTTCCTTAAAAGAATCATTCTATGATTACGAAAACTTTAATAATCAATTAATAGCACTACAATATGAACAAGATGCAATATTAAAAGATTTAGAAGAAAAAATAAGTAATTCAGTCACAGAAACAGAAAGAGTAACTTATAATTTTAAAATGATGAATAAACAAAGTAAGCGATTATTAAACTTACTTGCTATACCAATGATGATACCTGGAAATAGAAGTGCTAAAGCTATGGCAACAGCAACCGCTGCTTACTTACTATTTATGAGAAACTTATTAAATCCTAGACTAGAAAAGAAACGATATAGAATTATTGAAGTAACTGATTATAGTAAAGAAGTAGAACGTGGTATATCTAAAATAGAAGATGCCACTAACTTAATCCATAAAACATCAAGTAAACTAGAAACAGTGATTAAAAATATAGAAAAAAACTACAAAGATTATATTGATAATGTTCCAGAATATAAGGAGTTATTAAATAATTTAAATGAATTATTAGCAGATTTAAAAGTAAAAGAAGAAGAATTAGAAAAGACAAAACAACAGCAACAAGAATTATTAGAAAGAAATAATAATAAAGTAAGAACCTTAACAAGAACAGAAGAGGTGTAAAATTTTGTCTAAAGCATTAAAAAATGCATAATAATAGAAGAACTATGATATAATATTGCAAGAGAAACGGAGTGAACGAAATGTTATTATTAACCAAGGCAGTTTTTGCAATAATGATAGGTTTTTTATCTTCCGCAGTATTAGGTTTAATTTTAATCCCAATATTAAAGAAATTAAACTTAGGACAAAAAGTTAGTGTATTTGTAGGAGAAGCACATCGTAAAAAAGAAGGTACTCCGACAATAGGAGGTTTAATTTTCATTATTCCTACATTTATCGCAACAATTGCATTAACTCTCACTGGAAAGATACCATATACGGCAAATTTAGGAATTGTATTATTAGTATTTTTAGGATATGCCTGTATTGGATTTCTAGATGACTTTTTATCAATTAGAAGAGGAAAAAATGAAGGCTTAACAACATATCAAAAACTGATTATGCAAGTAATGATTGCGATAGGATTTTTCTATATTTACATGAGAAATGGTGGCCAAACATCCTGGGTAGTTGGTACTTTACATATAGATTTAGAAATGGGATGGCTATATGGTTTATTTATTTTATTTGTATTAGTAGGAGCCTCTAATGCAGTTAATTTAACAGATGGCTTAGATGGTTTAGCTGGAGGATTATCAGCCATTGCTTTTATTGCTTTCAGTTTGATATCCTTGGTAGTAGGATTTGAAGATATTGGGATATTTAGTTTAATTTTAGTTGGAAGTCTATTAGGATATTTAATTTATAATACCCATCCAGCAAAAGTTATCATGGGAGATACTGGTTCGCTTGCTTTAGGAGCCACCATGGGAGCAATGGCAATTTTAACACATAGGGAACTAACTTTACTAGTAGTAGCAGGTATCTTCGTCATTGAAACTCTAAGTGTTATCATACAAACTTTCTGGGTTCAAGTATTTCACAAAAAACTATTTTTAATGACCCCAATCCATCACCATTTTGAAAAGTTAGGATGGGAAGAGACTGATATAGTAAAATTATTCTGGGTAGGAGGACTACTTCTAGCCATGGCTGGAATTATTTTTGGAGTATGGTTGTAAAATAAGTATCACTTAAATAAATGAAACCTTGAAAAGAACTGGGAATAGTTCTTTTTTTTAATATCTAAAAATATAATAAAATGAGGTGATACCATGAAACATAAAATGGATTATATTCTTTCAACAGCAATCATCCTCTTATCATTATTCGGTATTATTATGATTTATTCGGCCTCTAGTATTTGGTCAGAATATAAATTTAATGATAGTTTTCATTATTTAAAATATCAAAGTGTTTTTTTTATAATCGGAATTTTTATTATGTTATTGATATCAAAAATAGATTATAAAATTTATTATGAAAAAGCCAATACTATTTTATTACTTTGTACTATTTTATTAATATTAGTATTAATACCAGGAATAGGAAGTGTAAGAAATGGAAGTAGATCATGGTTCGGAATAGGTTCTCTAGGCATTCAACCAAGTGAATTTGCAAAACTTGGTATGATTATTTTTACTAGTAAATATTTAACGAATAGTAATAAATTTTTAAAAAGTTATAAAGAAGGAGTATTTCCTATTTTAGGTATTTTATTTTTTCTCTTTGGTCTAATTATGTTGCAACCAGATATGGGAACAGGTGCCATTCTTGTAGTATCAATTATTGTATTATTATTTATTGCTGGAGTAAATATGAAGTTTTTCTTTGGTATGGGAGTAATAGGAATAATTGGTGTAGTAATATTAATTATAATTGCTCCTTATAGAATGGATAGAATCACATCATTTGTTGATCCTTGGAGTGATGCCTTAGGTACAGGCTTTCAAATTATTCAAAGCCTCTATGCAATAGGCCCAGGAGGATTATTAGGAACAGGATTTTTAAACTCCATTCAAAAACATTTTTACCTACCAGAACCACAGACAGACTTTATTTTTTCTATTATTGCTGAAGAATTTGGAGTAGTAGGAGCTTTTATTGTAGTAGGACTATTTGCCGTCATTCTTTGGAGAGGAATCAAAATAGCCCTAAATAGCAAAGATCAATTCGCCAAATACTTATGTATCGGTATGACATTCCAAATTATATTTCAAGCAATTATGAATTTAATGGTTGTAATTGGAATGATACCAGTAACAGGAGTAACACTTCCATTTTTATCGTACGGAGGATCATCACTCTTAATTAGTATGATAAGTATGGGAATACTTCTAAATGTATCAAGAAGTATAAATAATAAATAAAAAAATCAACACAGTTTTACTAGAAGTAAAACAAATGATAAAATATACAACAAAAAAGTTATAACCTCACCGAAAATTTTAAGGACTAGTACAATTTCAAAAAAAGTGCTATAATGAAATAGACTAGTAAGTAGGTGAAATATGAAATATATATCTTTTGTTGTACCATGTTACAACTCTGAGGAGTATATGGAAAAATGTATTGAGTCTTTATTAATAGGAAAAGACGATGTAGAAATAATTATTATTGATGATGGTAGCAGTGATAATACTGGAAAAATTGCAGATAGATATCAAAAGAAATATCCTAAAATCGTAAAAGCAATTCATCAAGAAAATGGTGGACATGGAGCTGGAATAAATACAGGATTAAAACATGCAACAGGTAAATATTTTAAAGTAGTAGATAGTGATGACTGGTTAGATGCAAAAGCATATAAAAAATTATTAAAAGAAGTAAAGGAAATAGATGCAGATTTAATAGTATGTAATTATGTATATACTTATACAGATGGAAGAAAAGATCAAACAATATCCTTTGCAAATGTATATGATGAGAAAAAACTATTAACCTGGGATGATATTCATCGCTTTAAACTAACTCAGTATCCATCTCTTCATTCTGTGATGTATAAAAAAAGTGTTCTAGATAAAAGCAATATAGACTTACCAAAGCATGTTTTCTATGAAGATAATTTGTTTATCTATCTACCACTAGTAAATACCAAGACTATTTATTATCTGGATTTAGACTTGTATCGCTATTATATTGGTAGAAGCGACCAATCCATTCAAGAGAGTCAAATGATAAAACGAAGTCATCATCAAGTATTAGTATCTGAAAAAGTTTGTACAGCCTATGATTTAACTAAAATAGAAAATAAAAAATTGCGTAAACTAATGAGAAGAGAATGTATTCTTTTAATGACTATAGGTGTTGTTTTCTCAAGACTTGCTTTTAATAAAGAAGGAGAAAAACAATATAAAAAACTATGGAAAACCGTGAAAGAAAAAAATCCTAAATTATATCACAGTATAAGATACTTTAGTATGGCAACCTGGGTTTCCATTCCTGGCAAATTAGGAAGACAAATGATGCGCCTTGGATATCGCTTTGCTCATAATTTAGTAAACTTTAACTAAGACATAAATATGTAGTAAATAATAACTACATATTTTTTCATTTAATTTCTATGCTTGGTTGCTATAAAAGAAATTTACAGATATAATAAAAAGGAAACATATTTTATACTATTAATTTGTATATAATGTGTTTTAATAGGATATATTGTAGAACAGAATAATATTTATTCTAATCTATATATAATAAATTTTAATATGTATTAAAAGGAGGCGAAGATGAAATGTTAGAATTACAAGATATATGTTTTGAAAGAAATGATAAAAAAATACTGAATCATATCAACCTAAAACTAGATACTAAAAAATTCTATGTTATTACAGGACCAAATGGTAGTGGTAAATCAACATTAGCTAAAATTATTATGGGAATTGAAAAACCAGATTCAGGAAAAATAATTTTTAATGGTGAAGATATTACAAATAAGAAAGTAGATGAAAGAGCAAAATTAGGAATGGGGTTTGCATTCCAACAACCAGTAACCTTTAAAGGAATTACTGTCTATGATTTATTAAAACTTTCTACTAATAAAGAATTAAGTAAGAAGGAAGCATGTAATATTTTATCAAAAGTTGGACTTTGTGCGATGGAATATGTAGATCGTGAAGTTAATAAGTCATTATCCGGAGGAGAACTAAAACGGATAGAAATCGCAACTGTTTTAGCTAGAAATCCCTATTTAGCTATTTTTGATGAACCTGAAGCAGGAATCGATTTATGGAGTTTTCAAAATTTAACAGAAGTATTTAAGGATATACAAAAATCATCAGATAAAACAACATTAGTAATTTCTCATCAAGAACGAATACTTAATATTGCTGATGAAATAATTTTAATGAACCAAGGGACAATTCAAAAAATAGGTGCCAAGGAAGAAGTATTTGACCATATTTTTAAATCTAAAAAGTGTTGTGAGGAGGTGGTAGCCTGTGAACGATAAAGAAAAAGAATTATTACAAGAAGTAGTAGGAGAGGACCCTACCAAGGCTGATAGCTACAACATCAGAAAAAATGGAAAGTCATTTGATAGAAAGGTAAATCCTAATATTGATATTGTTTCAAAAGAAGACAATAGTGGAATAGATGTCTATGTAAAAGATGACACTTTATTTGGAACCGTAAATATACCAGTTATTATTACAGAAAGTGGTCTAACCGATGTAGTCTATAATGACTTTCATATTGGAAAAAATGCCAATATTATTATAGTTGCTGGTTGTGGTATTTCTAATGATGGACACTGGGATGCTAGACACGATGGAATACATAGATTCTATTTAGAAGAAGGAGCAAAAGTAAAATATGTAGAACGTCATTGTGGACTAGGAGTAGGAGAAGGGAAGAAAGTTCTAAATCCAGTAACCGAAATTTATATGAAGAAAAACTCTTACATGGTAATGGATACGACTCAGATAAAAGGAGTAGACGATACAATTCGTACTACAAAAGCAGATCTTGAAGAAAATACAACTTTAGTTATTACTGAAAAAATATTAACTAGTGATAAACAAGTTGCTAAAACAAACTTTGAAGTAAATTTAAACGGAAAAGAAGCATCTACTCACGTAACTTCCCGTTCTGTCGCAACCGATGATTCCTACCAAGAATTTATCTCTAACATCACAGGAAATACCAAGTGTTATGCTCATGTAGAGTGTGACGCTATTATTAAAGAAAATGGAAAAGTAAAAGCAGTACCAGAAATATATGCTAAAAATATTGATGCCAATCTAGTACATGAGGCAGCTATAGGTAAAATTGCTGGAGAACAATTAATGAAATTAATGTCCCTAGGCCTATCTGAAAAAAAAGCAGAAGAAGTAATTATCAATGGTTTCTTAAAATAATAAAGGAAGAAAATAAAACTCTTCCTTTTTCTATAGTTTAACTCCGTACCAATCAACAACAACTTCATCTACTACAATATCAGGATTCTTACTAAGTAAAAACTTACTAATATCTTTATTATCACTAACAGTCATATGATAAGAATGAATTAAAACATCAAACTTATCCTGATTTTTTAAAGTAATGTGTAAATAATCAACACTATTATGTTTACGATAACAAACTTCTTTTTGTATAGACAAAATATCATTATAACAAAAAACAAAAACTTTAAATCTATATACAATTAAAAAATAATAATCAGTCAAAAAATAACTATCATTATCCCAGAATACAATATTACCTATCTTATCAATTAAATGATTACAAACTAAGTATTTTTTCATTTTCGAAACATTATATAAAACCTCAACTCTACCAATGATAGAAAAAACAAACCATACTCCTAAAATAATAATAAAAATATATTCACCCCATCTATAAGACAAATATAGACCTCCTAAAAAAATAAGTAAATAAACAACAAAATAAATAAAAATATCTGTTTTTGCTTCTGTAATATAGTCATCAATTGTTTTATGATAATGTTTATTCTTCATAATAATTACATCCTTTTCTATATCATATATTAAAAAAAGAAAAAATGAAAGTTAAATAGTCCCCAAAAATAAAAAAATAAAAGATTAAAACAGATAAAGTATTTCCTATATAACTTCAACTTTTAAAATTGCTCATTTGACGATAGAAAATAAATGGCTAAAATAATACTCGGAATATTTAACAAGCTTCTAATAAACTCATATTTTGAAATGTTCTGTCACATTACAGGTATATAGTATCAACCTTCTAAATGTTAAATATTCCGCATATTTTTATATATTAGGAATTTAGTTTTATAAATAAAAAATTTATATAGAGTATCTCTTTTGAAAAGAAGTATTCTAAGATGTTCGTTATGTAATTCAGACGATATTTTTAAATAAAAAAAGAAAATAGAATTTATATGATAATAAAAAAGTGATATACTAAATAATAGGGAGCGTGATAAAGTGAAAAAGAAAAATGCATGGTTGAAGTATACAGAAGAAGATTTAGTTAAATTAAATGAAATCTGTGAAGATTATAAAAGCTTTTTAACCATATCTAAAACAGAAAGAGAAGCAACAAAAGAAATTATTAAGCGTGCAGAGCAAAAAGGATATAAAGACTTAGAAGAGTATATCAAAAATAATAATCGTATTCTACCGGGAGATAAAATTTATGTCAACAACAAAGGAAAAGCAGTAGCTTTATTTAATATTGGAACAAGACCTATTACAGAAGGCATGAATATTTTAGGAGCTCACATAGATTCTCCAAGAATAGACCTAAAAGCCAATGCCTTATATGAAAGTGATGGCTTTGCTTACTTTGATACTCACTATTATGGGGGAATCAAAAAATATCAATGGGTAACCCTACCTTTATCTTTACATGGTGTTGTAGTAAAGAAAGATGGTAGTAAAATCGAAATATCATTAGGAGAAAATGAGGAAGAACCTGTAGTAGGAATTACCGATTTATTACCTCACTTAGCACAAGAACAAATGAAAAAAGAAGGTTCTAAATTAATTGAAGGAGAAGACCTAGATATTATCATCGGAAATAAGCCACTTAAAACAGATACCAAAGATGAAAAAGAAGCAGTAAAACAAAATATCTTAAACTTATTAAAAGAAAAATATGATATAGAAGAAGATGATTTTCTATCTGCTGAAATAGAAGCAGTACCAGCGGGACAGGCTAGAGATTTCGGATTAGATAAAAGTATGGTGATGGCTTATGGTCAAGATGATAGAGTTTGTGCTTATACTTCTTTAGAAGCATTTTTAGAAGTAGAGGATACCCAAAAAACGCTAAGTTGTATTTTAGTAGATAAAGAAGAAATCGGAAGCGTTGGCGCAACAGGAATGTGCTCTCATTTCTATGATAATGCGATTGCTGAAATTTGTGCTTTAATGGGAAATGATTCACCATTAGCAGTAAGAAGAGTTCTAAATCATTCTAAAATGTTATCTAGTGATGTTAATGCTGCCTATGATCCTCTATATAAATCTGCCATGGATAAAAGAAATGCCTCTGAATTCGGACAAGGTGTTGTATTCTGTAAATTCACTGGATCTCGTGGTAAAAGTGGTAGTAATGATGCCAATGCCGAATATATTGCTGAACTAAGAAACATCATGGATAATGCCAATGTATCTTTCCAAGTATCAGAACTTGGTAAAGTAGATATCGGTGGAGGAGGAACCATTGCTTATATCCTAGCCAATTATAATGTAGAAGTAATCGACTGTGGAGTCGGAGTACTAAGTATGCATGCACCATGGGAAGTAACTAGCAAAGCTGATATCTACGAAGCTTATCGAGGATATATTGCTTTCTTAAAAAATGCCTAATATAAAACTACTAGAGAAAAACTAAAGTAAAGTGACTGAAACAAATAAAACAGTCACTTTTTTCATATTTTCTTATAAGAATCATAGGAAACCCTAAAGAAAAATGGTAGAATATAAGTAGGGAGGAGTAAATTATGCTACAAGTAAAAAATATAGTAAAGTATTATGGAAAAAATAAGGCAGTAGACAACTTATCTTTTGAAGTAAAAGATGGAGAAATATTTGGTCTACTTGGAGAAAATGGAGCTGGAAAAACAACTACATTTCGAATCATCATGGGATTATTAGAAGCAACTGAAGGAAAAGTCTTATTAGATGGAAAGTATATTGATTATTCTATTACAGATAAAATTGGTTTTGTAACAGAAGAAAGAAGTCTTCTTACTAAAATGACTGTAAAAGAACAACTAATATTTTATGGTGTATTAAAAGGAATGAGTGAAAAACAAATAGAAAAAGAAATTAAAAAATGGTTAAAAGAATTTCAAATAGAAAATTATGAAAATAGAAAAATAAAAGAATTATCAAAAGGTAATCAACAAAAAATACAATTTATTTCAGCCGTCCTACATCATCCCAAACTACTAATATTAGATGAACCATTTACAGGACTAGACCCTATCAATGTAGAACTAATGAAAAAAGCAATTTATAAATTACAAAAAGAAGGTTGCTCTATTATATTTTCCTCTCATCAAATGGAGCATATCGATGCCTTCTGTGAAAAATTAATTATCTTAGTCAAAGGAAAGCCAATAGTTGATGGATATGTAAAAGATATAAAAAAAGAATATAAAAAGAAAAATATAATAATCCGGGGAAAAAATCTGCCATTAAAAGAAATAGAAAAAATAAAAGGTGTAATTTCTGTTACCAAGCAAAAAGAAGAGTATATGGTAAAAATAGAACAAGAAAGTGTTGCGAAAGAAGTATTTGCTAAAATCAAAGATAAAGATATTACGAAATATGATGTAGCAGAACCAACACTAAACGAAATATTTATTGCGAAAGTAGGTGGACTTCATGAGTAGGAAGTTCTCGTTTTTAACAAAACAAAGCTTAAATAAAAAGATAAAATCAAAATGGTTTTTAGGAATTAATATCATGCTAGCAATAGTAGTTATTGCTTTAATAAATATAAACTCGATTATTTCATTCTTTGGAGGAGATTTTAATAAAGAAGTAAAGATATTAGTAATAGATAATACAGAAGTATCTTATCAAGTATTTAAAGAATCAATGAATACTCTAACGAAAGAAGAAGATACTGGAAAAATAACAGTAAAAGAGTCAACACAAAACGAAGAAAAATTAAAGAAAAAATTAAAAGATAATCAAATAGCTATCATCTTTAATAATGACGAAGAAAATTTTGTATCATCAAAGATTATCAGTAATGAAAAAATAGACAATACAACCTATCAATATATTACCCAGGGGTTAAATAACACCAAAACAAATGTAGCCCTAACAAAGACCAATACAGATCCCACACTACTTGCTAAAATATCTTCCCCAATGGAAATAGAAAGAGTAGTACTAAGTAATGAAAAAAGTGTCGATGAAAATATGGAAATGGTCATGGGAACAGTATTTCCAACATTGATATTACCATTTTTTATGTTAATTATTTTCCTAGTTCAAATGATAGGTGGAGAAATATGTGAAGAAAAGACAACTAAGAGTATGGAAATAATAATTTCTAATGTAAGTCCCAAAGTTCATCTATTCTCCAAAGTACTAGCAAGCAACATCTTTATTTTAATACAAGCAATATTATTAGTAATATATTCAGTTCTTGGTATATTAATCAGTACTAAAGGACAATTACAAATAGATCCCAATGTCGATACTTTGTTAACTGCAACCTTACAATCAGGTTTTATAAATAAAGTATTAACACTTCTACCAGCAGTAATTATTTTAATGGTTTTATCATTTATTGCTTATTCACTAATTGCCGGAATCCTAGCATCTATGACCACCAATATGGAAGATTTCAGTCAAATACAAACCCCAATCATGTTAGTATTACTTGCAGGTTATTACTTAGCTATTATGGCTGGAATGTTTAATGGTTCTACATTTATTAGAGTATTATCCTACATACCATTTTTATCATGTTTAATTGCACCATCTCTATATATTCTTGGTCAAATTACTATGATAGATGTAGTTATCTCTATTCTAATTTTAATATTAACCATCTTTTTAATGACAAGATATGGTCTAAAAATATACAAAATAGGAATACTAAATTATTCGAATGAAAAGATTTGGACAAGATTTGCGAAAGCTATCAAAAGTAAAGATATATAATAGAAAAATAACACTAGATATACTAATGAATCTAGAAGAATAAGAAATATTGAAAAGTATAAAAGAAACTAACATAGTCAATAAAAGGGCAAGATACAAAGTAAATTTTGTAAATAGCCTTTTTATTTATGAAAAAAGTAAACTCTTTTAGTAAAACATGTTATAATGAAAAAGTAAAAGAATAGGAGGAGTAAACTTGATTGTATTTAAGAATGTGAGTAAAAGTTATAAAAACACTACAGTATTAAAAGATATCTCCTTTACTATAGAAGATGGAAATTTAGTATGTCTAATAGGAGAATCCGGCTGTGGAAAAACAACAACATTAAAAATGATTAATAAATTAATATCTCCCACAACCGGTGAAATTACAATTAATAAACAAAATATAAAAAATATAAATGATATTAAATTAAGAAGAAAAATGGGTTACGTGATCCAACAAACCGGCTTATTTTCACATATGACAATTAGAGAGAACATTGAAATTATTGCCAAGATTGAAAAAATGCCAGCCGAAAAACGAGCAAGTCGCGTCAAAGAAATGATGAAGATGGTTGACCTAGATGAAAAACTATTAGAACGTTATCCTAATGAATTATCAGGAGGACAATTACAAAGAATTGGAATTGCTAGAGCGTTTATGACAGATCCTAAAATTATCTTAATGGATGAACCATTCAGTGCCCTAGATCCTATGAGTAGAACCAGTCTACAAGATGAACTTTTAAAATTACAAAGAAAATTTCATAAAACGATTGTCTTTGTTACTCATGATATGGATGAAGCAATCAAACTAGCTGATAAAATAGCCATTATGGAACAAGGAGAATTAGTACAATATGACACTCCAGAAAAAATCTTAAAATATCCTGCCAATGATTTCGTAAAAGAATTTGTTGGAAATAAAAGAATTTGGAATTCTCCAGAATTTATTAAAGTAAAAGATATTATGATAACTCGTCCAATTACATGTAAAGAAGAGGACTCAAAATTCTACTGCATTAATAAAATGCGTATGACCAAAGTAGATAGCCTAATGGTTGTTGATGATGAGAAAAAATTAATTGGTATTCTTTATGCCGAGAGTCTAAGTTTAAAAAATCATAAAGGTAAAAAGATAAAAGATGTAATAGAAAGAGACTTTGTATCTGTTCAAGAAAAGGACTCTATAGTAGACTTAGCTAAATTAATTAAAAATACCAAGTCAGCAACAATTCCTGTAGTAGATAGAAAAAATCATCTAACAGGATTAATTACCAGAAGTAGTTTAATTACAGCCTTAAGTCAGCAATTTGTAGAGGAGGATGAATAATGGAGTTAATAGATTATTTTATAGATAATAAAAGTCAGATTATCTCTTTATGTATTGAACATATTAAATTGACTTCTCTAGCATTAGTGATTGCGATTATTATAGGAGTACCCATTGGTATTTTAATAAATTATAAACAAAAGTTAAACAAACCAGTATTAGGAATTACCAGTGTTACCCAGGCAATTCCCAGTATGGCTTTACTAGGTTTTATGATTCCTTTTTTAGGAATTGGTACCGCACCAGCCATTGTTGTAGTTGTATTATACTCATTACTACCAATTATAAAAAATACTTATACAGGACTTACGAATATATCCCCAGCAACTATAGAAGCAGCCAAGGGAATCGGTCTTACCAAGGCTCAGATACTAACAAAGATACAAATACCACAAGCTTTACCAATTATTATGGCCGGTGTTAGAATTTCTTCTGTTAGTGCTGTAGGTTTAATGACAATGGCTGCCTTCATCGGTGGAGGAGGATTAGGTTATTTAATATTTTCAGGAATTCGTACTGTAAATAACTATCAAATTCTAGCCGGAGCAATTCCTGCCTGTATTTTAGCCTTACTAGTAGATTATTTCTTTGGAGCTATAGAAAAGTTGGTAACACCAATTAGTCTCCAACAAGAAAAAAAGTCAAAAGAGAAAATAATAAAAGAACGCCGTAGAAACAAATTAATAATTCTATTTACCATAATTATTCTAGCCTTACTATTTTTACATGAAATAGATTTTTCTAAGAAAACAGAAAATGTAGTACGCGTTGGAAGTAAAGATTTTACAGAACAAGAAATATTATGCTATATGACTGCTCATGCAATCGAAAGTAATACAAATATAGAAGTAGTAAATGAATGTAATTTAGGAGGAGCACAAGTTGTATTTTCAGCCTTAACAAATGATAATATTGATTTATATATTGACTACGCTGGAACTGACTATACAGATATTCTAAAACATCAACCAATATCAGATACTGAAAAAGTATATCAAACAATAAAAAAAGAAATGAAAGAAAAATATAATGTAGAAGTATTAGATCAAATGGCCTTTAACAATACGTATGCCTTAGCAGTAACAAAAGAAACAGCAAAAAAATATAATTTAAAAACCATAAGTGACTTAAAAAAAGTATCTAGAAATTTAACAATTGCGCCAACACTTGAATTTATCAATAGAGAAGATGGACTTCCTGGATTAGAAAAAGAATATGGATTGGTATTTAAGGATACCATTGGTATTGATGGCAGTCCAAGGTATACAGCCCTTATAAACGGGGATGCCCAGGTAATAGATGCTTTTACAACAGATGGTCTATTAAAGAAATTTGATTTAGTAGTATTAGAAGATGATAAAAATTTCTTTCCTCCATATAATGCAATTCCCCTAATTAGGGAAGAAACCCTAGAAAAATACCCAGAAATAAAAGAAGTATTAAACAACCTAGGAACTTATTTAACAGATGAAGTAATGCAAGATCTAAATTATCAAGTAGATGAATTAGGAAAATCTCCTGAAAAAGTCGCAACAGATTTTCTAAGTGTAACAAATTTAACTTCTTAAAATCAGTTGACGAAATACAAGATAAATATTATCATATAAAAAGAGGTGTATTATGTATTACAATTATAGAAAAGAAAGAATTAAAAGTGCGATTATTATTTGCTTGATTTTATTCTTAGCAGTATTCGCAACGCATCATATATATTATAAATTTCAAAATGAAAGAAATATTGACTATAGTTCAGAGTCCCTTGATATTACTTTTCATGAAGAAACAGGGGATAGAGTAAACTTAACCAAGGTTACTCCTGTAACAGATGCCGTAGGTCTATCATCAACAGCATATACATTTACAATCAAAAATAACATGACAATGCCTGTAAATTATACAATAAAGTTAGTAGATGATATACAGACTGTATTTGAAGAAAATTGTAGTGAATATCAAATGCCTAAAGATATAATTAGAATTGGAATTAGAGAAGATAATAAAAAGACAGAAATCTATACATTAAGCGAGTTACAAAGCGGAACATTAAAAGAGACAAAAGTAGATGCTTTAGAAGAAAAAAATTATACAGTTCGTATTTGGACTATTCAAAGTGCTTTGCAAAGTGGTAGTATCAGACATTATCATGGAAGAATTCAAATTGTAGAAGATAATAAAGAAGTAGCAATACTAAATCCAAAACAGAGGTGATCATATGGATATTGATTTAACACCCTTACATAGTCATATTGTAGAGAAAATTGATATTACAAATGAATATTCTATTCCAAGTGAATATTTTGGAACAACTGGAATAAAAAAATTAGATAATATTAAAGTGGAAGGATATGTTTATTTATCCCCAGCAAATGAAGATATGACGGAAGAACAAGATTGTATAAATTGTAAAATAAAAGGGAAAATGTTATTAGAAGATTCGATTTCTCTAGAACCGATTGAATATCCATTTTCCATAGAATATGATGACATTATAGAAGAAAATTGCAAAAAAAACGAAAATACTCTTGATATATTTATGATTTTATGGGAAAATATTGTACTAGAGGTCCCTCTGCAATTTACAAAAGTAACAGACTTTTCTAAATTTCAAGGGGATGGTTGGAAATTAGTGAGTGAAAACGAACCAACAACCAATAACAATCCATTTAGTGAGTTATTAGATAAAATGAAAGAGGAGTGATAATATGATGAAATTAGACATTCAAATGTTTGCTGTTCCTTTTCGTAAAGTTTCAAAGACAAGAAAAAGAATGAGAAGAAGTCATAATGCAATGGAAATTCCAGGTATGGTAAAATGTCCTAATTGCAAAGAAATGATTAAACCTCATAGAGTTTGTCCAAAATGTGGAAACTACAAAGGAAAAAATGTTGTAGAAGTAAAAGAGGCTTAAACAAGCTTCTTTTTATATATTAGGAATTTGCTTCTCAAAATGCAAATTTGAAAACTTGATAAAAAACAGTTGACATACGAACAAATGCATTATATAGTGTTCTCATCAGGAGGAATCTTATGTATAGAGCTTATCGGTTTCGTTTGTATCCTACAACTAATCAAGTAGAGTTAATTCACAAAACATTTGGTTGTACTAGAGTAGTATATAATCATTATTTAGAAAAGCAACAATCGCTTTATGAAGAGAAAAAAGATTCT
>DVGU01000055.1 GCA_018712565.1 Candidatus Faecimonas gallistercoris | reverse complement strand
CCATTAGACCATTACTTAAAAATACATACTGTAATATAAATTGAACCGCCGTATACCGAACGGTACGTACGGTGGTGTGAGAGGGACAAATTAAAATAGAGAAAATCTATTTAATTTTCTCTACTCGATTTATGTTGTGCTTGAACAGCTGTAATTGCAACCACACCTACAATATCATCAGAAGAACATCCCCGGGATAAATCATTAACGGGTGCCGCAATTCCTTGAGTAACTGGCCCATAAGCTTCTGCTTTAGCAAGCCGTTGTACCAATTTATATCCGATATTTCCAGCATCTAAATCTGGAAATACCAACACGTTTGCATGACCAGCGACCTCACTATTAGGAGCTTTTGAATTAGCAACCTCTGGAACAATTGCTGCATCTAATTGTAATTCACCATCAATCTTATATTGTGGATATTTTTCTTTTGCAATTTTTACTGCCTCTACAACTTTATCGACATCAGGATGAGAGGCACTTCCCATAGTAGAATGAGATAGCATAGCAACAACTGGCTCTTTTTGCACTAATAATTGAAATGTCTCTGCACTAGAAGCTGCAATTGCTGCTAATCTCTCTGGATTTGGATTTTGTTCTAGACCACTATCTGCAAATATAAATGTTCCATGTTCCCCATATTCACAATTTGGAACAACCATTAAAAAGAATGCAGAAACCAGCATAGTTCCCGGTTTTGTTTTAATAATTTGTAAAGCTGGTCTTAAGGTATTAGCAGTAGAGTGACATGCTCCACTAACAACACCATCAGCATGTCCAGTTTTAACTAACATGCAAGCATAATACATATAATCTTCTAATAGTAATTTTCTTGCCTCATCAGTTGTAAGCCCTTTGTTTTTTCTTATCTCTACTAATTTTTTAACTAAATCTTCCGTAAGAGTATCAGTATAAGGATTAATAATAGTAGCTTTACTAATATCAAATCCTTGACTAATCTTATTAATTTCCTCTTCTTTACCAATTAAAATAATATCGGCTAAATCCTCTTTTAAAATCTTTTCTGTTGCTTCCATAATGCGAATATCCATAGTCTCAGGAAGAACAATTGTTTTTTTATCCAATTTAGCTCGATTTTTAATATTTTCAATAAACGACATAATACCCTCCTTCTAATTATCTTTTAAAATTTCATATATCTCTCTTTTTTCATGATTATAAAACTCTTTCTTCTTATATCTAAAAAACAATCGAATAATATTGGATGGAAAAGATACTATAAGCTGATTAAAAGTAACGACAGTATCATTATAAAATTTAACCGCTGCAACTAACTCTACTTCATTAGAATTTAATTCTTCAATAATACGAACCAATGCTTCACTCTTAAATAGTTTTTCGTTCTCATCTAAAATTTGAAAAAACTCATTAAATGATTTTTTTAGTAACTCATTTAATTCAAAATGATTTAATTCATCTATATTATCGTTTTCAATTGCATCCAAGAAAAAATCTAATTTTAATTCTTTTATTACAATAGGTTTTGCACGTTTTAATAAATCTAATTTCTTTTGTAATAATAAATCTATATTATTTTCCGCTTCTTCCATTTTAATAATAGAAATTTTAAATTTATTATGATAAACAACAAATATTAAACTAATCAATGCTACCAAAACAATAATACCTAAAATAAGTTCCAACATTATATCACCTCATGCAATATAATTATATCAAAACCCAGAGAAAAAGAAAATAAGACTTAAACAAAATAATTACTTTTCAAGTCTTATCATTTATTATAAATAAAAAATATTAAAACGATTATCTATATCCCTTTATCATAATAACTAAAGTTATGAAGGATAACTATCTTCTACTTTTTCATCAAAAACTTCTTGTTCATTACTCGTAGGTTCAGTTCCTTTAATAAAGTACATCATTTTCTTCTTTTTGTCAGAATCAGTTGCTAATTTTCCTGAAATTGGTTCTACTAAAACAGCTGAAACATTATCAGGCATTTGATACCAACCATCTTCTTCTCCTACATTTCTTTCATAATATTCAATCGATTGATACCAAATATTTTGAGCATATTTATATTCACTAGTTTTTAAAGTTTGATTATCATCATAGCCAACCCAGACTGCACATACAACATCACTATTAAATCCAATATTCCAATTGTCTGTTTCCGTAGTACCACTTTTTAATGCATATTTATGAGTTAATTTTGATGCAAGACCAATCGCTGTAGGATAATTATAATCAATATAGTCAGCATCATAAGTAGCAGTAAGTAAATTATTTAAAATAAAAGTAATACTAGGATTTAATACAGCCTCTTTTTTATTTTTTGCTTCATATAAAACTTTTCCATTAGAATCCTCAACTTTTTCTATAAAATGTGGCTCTACCTTATATCCTAAATTAGCAAAAGAAGAGTAACCAGCAGTCATTTCTAAAATATTAATTTCATTAGTTCCCAGAGGAAGAGAAGGAACATTTTCAAGTTTAGCGGTAATACCTACCCGTCTAGCAACATTAATTAAAGCATCACTTCCCAAAAATAAATGGGTTTTTACAGCATAAATGTTTTCTGAATAAGCAATAGCAGTCCCCATGGAAATAGGCTTATTTCCATAAGTCTGATTATAATTTTGAGGAGTATAGTCATCTTGGTCATTAAAAACAAAAGTAGTCTCTTCACTAGTGAAAGAAGAACTAGAAGTAAATCCATTTTCTAAAGCAGCATAATAGAGATATGGTTTCATAGTAGATCCCACTTGCCTAGAAGAATCAGTTGCTCGATTAAACGAAGATACATTATAATCTTTTCCACCAGCTAGCGCCAATACACCACCAGTATTAGGATTCATTAAAACAACAGATGTCTGAATTTCAGAATCCTCAGGAATAGATTTTTGAATATTCTCCTCAACATTTTTTTGTAAATTCCAATCTAAATTAGTATATATTTTTAATCCACTGGTTTCAGAATAAGATTTAGGAATACTGTCTATTGTTTCTAATTCATCCATTACTGCATCATGATAATACATCACAGTAGTTAATTCATCACGATCTTTTTCACCTAGAAAAGACAACTCCTGATTGTAAGCATCTTCTTTTTCTTTTTCACTAATAATATTATTATCAACTAATAAATCCAAAATTAATAATTGTCTTTCTTTAGCAGCTTCAAAATCAATTAAAGGGGAATAATTTGATGGTGATTTAGGAATACCAGTTAAAATAGTTGCCTCAGCCAAATCTAATTCTTTAGCAGTTTTACCAAAATAATACTTACTAGCATTTTCAATTCCATACATACCATGTCCATAATTAATGGTATTTAAATATCCCTCTAGAATTTCATCCTTAGAATAATTTGCTTCAATCTTCATGGTATACCACATTTCATCCCATTTTCTCTTCCAAGTCTTATCAAAAGACAAAAATAAATTTTTAGCATATTGCTGAGTTATAGTAGATGCTCCTTGCTGTGTAGATCCACTTGTTAAATTAACATAAAAAGCTTTTAAAATTCTAAAATAATCAAACCCATGATGTTTATAAAAGTTTTTATCCTCTGTATATATAGTAGCATCAATTACATATTGTGAAATATCATCTAGAGACACCCATTCTTTTTCTTCGTTACCTTGAAAAAAAACTTGTTCATCTTTATCATACAAAAAAACACTATTAGCAGTATTAATTTCAACTTTCGGGGATAACTTAATATATAGATATATTCCAAAATAAACAACAGTAAAAATAAGTACCAATATCATGATAAATTTAGTAATTTTTTTAAAAAAATGCAATGGAATCATCCCTTTCTTTTACTAGTATTTGACATAAAAAATAAAAGTATGTAAAAAAGAAATTAAAATATAAATAAATTGCTCTCATAAATAAGAAAAATAAATGAGATATAAATATAAAAAAAGTATTTACTTCCTGGTCGAAATGAAACAATTAGTAAAAATATAGCTTTTATGCTATTGCTTTAAAAAAACATAAATAAAAAACAAGTTTTTGATAAAAGGGCAAAAAGACCCCTTACCCCATAAAATTATGTGGTCCACTTAGTTTAATAATTGTCTATTAGTAAATACAAGGATA
>DVGU01000005.1 GCA_018712565.1 Candidatus Faecimonas gallistercoris | reverse complement strand
TTTCCTTCTATACGCACTTACTTCCACAATCTCAGATCTTAATAATTTAGAAACTAACTTTCAATTAAGATTTGATGATTAAATTATACACTATTTGTTCTTTGAAATCACTACTTTTTATATATTTTTTTACACTTTACATGGTGTCTTTTCGTCGTGGTGTAAAATGAGAAGAAAAAAATAGATAGAATCATTTTTAATTAGATTCTATCCATTTTTTACTAATTAATTATTTTTACTCTTTTTTACTGCATAATTATCTAAAAAAGAAACTTTTTTACCATCTACTCTTATTCCTAATACTGTCTCAATATTAACATTTTCTGACGACTTAAAAATATTAGCACCTACATTAGGATTTTTCTTTTCCAAATTACGTATCAAATATTTCATTTCTAATCTTTTGGAATCCGTTTTAGAAGAATCCGTAAATTTACATGCACAATTAATAAATTTTAAATCGTTATATTTAGCCCAGCGAACAATAGCATCCTCCCTAACCAAATATAAGGGGCGAATCAATTCCATACCAGAAAAATTACTACTCCATAACTTAGGAGGCATACTTTTATATTCTCCTCCATAAAAAATAGACAACAAAATAGTTTCAATCACATCATCAAAATGATGACCTAACGCAATCTTATTGCAACCCAATTCCTGCGCCCTTGCATATAAAAAGCCTCGACGCATTCTTGCACATAAATAACAAGGAGACGTCACTTGTTTATCAACGACATCAAAAATATTAGAATTAAAAATTTGAATGTCAATTCCTAAAACCCGAGCATTTTCCAAAACTTGATTATATATTTCATCACGATAACCCGGATTCATTACAATATAACACACATCAAAATTCACCTTACCATGCTTTTTCAACTCTTCTATACATTTAGCTAAAAGCATAGAATCCTTACCCCCAGAAATACAAACTGCAATTTTGTCTCCCTCTTGAATTAATTGATACTCTCGAACAGCTTTTGTAAAAGGCCTCCATATTTCTTTACGAAACTTGGTAATAATACTACGTTCTATTTCCTCTTTCTTTGATAACATTTCTATCACTACTTTCAAAATTAAATAAAAAACTAACAATTATCATAACAAAAATTCATAAAAAGAACTACTTAATCCTCATAAAAAGATATAAATTTCTCTTTTAATCCTTCTTTTTCAATATAATTCCACTCATCTTTATAAACTTCTCTAGCAAAATCTTTATCTAAAAAATCACATCTAAATCTATCCATCATCTTTAAAATATCAAGATTTTTTGTCCACAAATTAAACTTATATTTATTTCTATTCAAAATATACTGATAACATCTTTCAAAATGTTCCTCAAAGGTAACCAATTCAGGATAATACTTAATACTTGTTGGCAATTGCCTTTTTGCCAAGGTATAAATATCAACATCTCGATCAGCATCACTAACAATTTCACCATAAATATTCCTTGGTCGTCTATTCAAAGACCCAGAATGATCTTCTACTGCCTGCCTCATAATCTCTATTTGTTTGGCATCAAAAAATTTTTTTAAATGATAGTCATTTGCTAATATCTTCCCAGATTCAACAGCATGATCTTCTCTATTCATATCAACAGATAAAAGACCTAAATCATGGTAACAAGCAATACAATAAACCATATTTAAATTAACATCATAATCTCTAGCAATGATAAAACTATGATTAATAACATACTTAATATGTAATAATCCATGAGCATATAAACTATCATATTTAGGAAAAATAAAATGTTCAATATAAGAAACTAAATCTTTATCAAGCATCTTTCCTCTCCAAATAATCAGCACCCTTATGTCCAGAATCAGACGGCTCTTCAAATAACAACCCATTATAATTTTGTTGACGCAACGCCTCATAAATAACAATAGCTACACTATTAGAAACATTTAATGCTCTAACACCATCAGTCATAGGAATACGTATACAATGTTCCAAATCTTTTTGTAATATTTCTTTTGGTATACCTGTAGATTCTTTACCAAAAATAAAATACAAATTTTCATCTTCTAAATTAGAATAATCAAAACTACTATGTGGTCTTTTTCCATATCTGGTAAAATAATAATATTTACCTGAATTTTTAGATACAAATTCATCAAAGTTTTCATATACACAATATTCAAGTTTATCTAAATAATTTACTCCTGCTCTTTTTAAATGAGCATCATCCAAAACAAAACCTAATGGTTTAATTAAATGTAATTTTGTCCCAGTCGCAACACAAGTACGCATAATATTTCCCGTATTCTGAGGAATTTCAGGTTCAAATAAAACAATATGATTCATATTTTTCACTCCTAACGAAAAAGAGATTATTCCACCTCTTCTTCCATTGTTTGATTCGTTTCAATAAAATGACTTGTCTCAGTAATAGTAAGTTTTCTATCTTCAGTTTCCTGCAAAATATCATAAATCTCACCATTTTCAAAAGCAACAAAAGCAGGATAATTTTTTGTAAGTTTTAATCGATAAGGATATTTTGCATTAAACTTATCAACAAAAGAATTTTGATCAATATTACTTAAATTTAAATAAATAATTTCATCTTGTAAATTCTCTTTCACAACTAATTTTTTTAACTCTCTCTCATAATCACGACAGTTTTCATTAGACGCTGTACACATATAAATAATAGTAGTTGGATTTTCCATTATATAGTGATCCAACTCATCAGGTTGTATTTCAAAAAGTGTATCACGAATAACAGGAATTTCACGCTGATGATTATCATATACATGATATAAATTGCAAAAATACAAAACCAAGGCAACAATTATAATGAATATTAACCCTAAAATAACATAATTCTTAATTGGAATTATTCTCTCATCTTCCTCATTTTGGCTCACTATGTATCACTTCCTATCTAGAACTATTTTATCATAAAAAGACTAAATTTAATACTAGAAAATCAATTATTAATACATTTTTACAATATTTATAATTTCTTCCTTAGTCTCAGAAAAGAATTGATATCGAATTGTTGCATTTTTTTTAAAATCATTTAAATTAGAAAGAATCCGAGATTGATAATTTAAAATAATAGTCTGATTATCAGAAAAATAAACAGGAAATCTACGCTTTCGTAAATCAACTAACGAATATTGATAATCATTTTCCTTTAATTGAAAAATATTATCTTTTATAATCATAACTTCAACAGCTCCATAACCAACAATTTCAATATTAGGAAAGCAACCAAATCTATCTTTAAATTCTTGAACAAAATTTTTAATCTCCAAATCCGTTAATTCTACAGAAAGTGTAATAGTTGAAAGGCCCATTTGATATAAATAATAAGCCGTATAAATATTACATACATTCAAAGTATAATCTCCTACTAAATTAGAAAAAGTAGAAAAATCACAAATATCTCTAACCAAGCAGCGAGATTTTAATACCCTTTTTACATTAAACAAACACCGTGGAATACTATAATATACAAAATCATTATCACTTTCTTCTTTAAATAACTGCATATTAGATGTATATATTCTCTTAAACCCCAATGCCAAACACGTATCCATCTGCTCCTTCGTATAAACAACCGCACTCTTAGAAATATCCGGATGTAATTGTAATTTAGAAAAACAAACTTCTTTTATAACCGGATCATATTTAGGAGCCATTCTAGCAACCAACAATTGCTGAACCAAGCTACGTCGTAACTCATTAATTTCACGAAGAGGAATAAAAATATCATCATCCATTTCAATATCAACCGATTGACTTACAAAAGGGGTATCACCCAATTTTTCAAGTTGTGCTTGAATTCTAATAGCACTAACAGGTGCAGTAATAGATTTTTGAACAACACTACCAAAAACCTCAAAACAGTGAATATCATCACTAATTTTAACAGTGAAAACATCGCCTACATGAGCTTTTACAAAAAAAGTAACGGGAATAGTCTTGCTAGGTAACTTTTTCATATCCTGCATTAATAAATAATCCATCGTTTTAGAAACAGTTTCATTATACACAATACCAATTTTATTATCAATATAACAAACATTACCACGAGAAACACTAGATACCAATAATCCTTTATAATTATATAAATAATTTACTATAAGACCCTTACCACTCTCTACAAAACGAATACCATCTCCTTGATGTAGATCTTTATCTAATTGAATTTTTATCCTCTTAGAATTTACATCAACCACTCTTCCAATAGGAAGCCCAATATGATTTGGACTCGTAGTATTCATAAGTTCCTCAACACTACAAGAAAATAAATGTCCTAGCGTAAAATTACGGTTAAAAATAGTCTTCAACTTATCTGTTTTTTCATCCAAGTCTTTAATTTTCCCATTAAAATCTATTAACTGTCGATACATTTTTGTAAGAAATCCAACATACTCTGGACTTTTCATTCTACCTTCAATTTTAAAACTATAAATACTGCTATCTAAAAGTTTGCGAAACCGATAACTAGTATTTAATTCCTTAGTACTAAGTAAATAAGAAGTATCCGATAATAACTCCTCATTATAAAATAATTTATATGGTAAACGACAAGAGCCAGCACATTCACCACGATTACCACTTCTACCACCAATCATAGAACTCATAAGACAACATCCAGAATAAGAAATACATAAAGCCCCGTGAACAAAGACCTCTTTTTCTATAGGAACGGTAATCTTCTCAATTTCTTCTAAAGATAACTCACGGGATAAAACCACTCTCTTAACCCCTAAGTCATAAAGAAGTTTTACAACATCAATGGATGAATTATTAAATTGTGTAGAAGCATGAACCTCTAAATTAGGATAACGCTTTAAAACATAACAAATCATACCAAAATCTTGCATAATAACTGCATCTACACCTTGATGGTATAAAAAATCAATCTGTTCCAAAAAAGAAGCAGTCTCCGAATCTTTAACTAAAGTATTCATAGTAGCATAGAATTTCACATCATATAAATGACACAATCGAATTGCTTCTATCATCTCTTCATTAGTAAAATTTTTAGCAAACTTTCTTGCTCCAAAATTTTTACATCCCCCATAAACTGCATCAGCACCATTTACAATTGCTTGCATCAAACATTCCATATCACCAACTGGAACTAAAAGTTCATGTTTTTTCATATCACATCGAGTGGACAAACTCGATTACACCTTCCTTTCTCACATCAAAAAAAAGCCCAATCTTATTATCTTCCACAAAGAATACTTTAATGTATCTCCATTCCACTAAATATATAGCAAACTAACACATCATATTATAACATAAATAAAATAAATTCAAACATATACTATAACATGAACAATCAAAATCAATTAATAAACCAAACCTTTATACAATGGATAATAATAAGTATTATACTGATGATATGTTTCATCAATTATGGTAATAAATTACGGACGAAGCCATATACCACAAAGTCTTTACAAAAACTAGGGTGGACCATAACAATAGTAACTTTAATATGCATCTATATTACAGAACAAACAATTCCAAATACGCAAGAACGCCGATTAATTAACAGCATCATCATTTTTGCTAGTACTTTCTCTTATCTATACTATTTAGCAACAGAAAATAAACTTTCATAAAAAAATGACAAAATAAATTTTGTCATGCGTCCCTTTTCAGGGACTTTTTCTTTTGATATAATTCTATCATGGAACATATGGATATTAATCAATTTAATTGTTGGGCCAAGAATCATATTTTTGATGA
>DVGU01000054.1 GCA_018712565.1 Candidatus Faecimonas gallistercoris | reverse complement strand
TACATCTTCTTTCGTCAATTAGATTGTATCACAAAAATACGTTAGAGGTTTATTCTTCTAACGTTTTTATTATTTTCTTAAATTAAAAAGAGGGTTGAAACAAAATTATTTCATTTCGTTACAGCCCCTTAAATGTTTTAATGTTGGTTATTTAGTTTATCTAATAATGATAATTGTTTGATTTTAATATTGTTGTTTTTACTATCTCCTAAAGTTGTTTCTTTATTTATTGTGGGTCCATAATAATTGCTACCACCACTGGTTAATAAATTATAATTGTTTGCTACTGCTAGATAATATTTTATTTCTTCTTCTGTATATTCTGAATGGTATGTTTCTATTCCTTGTAGACCACAGTTGATCATTTTTTTTAGTAATACAAGAAATTCTTTTTCTGGTATTTCTAATGCTTTAGGATTTGCTAAAACTGGGATTCCTCCGATATTTGATATTAATTCTATACAACTTTGATATGATAATTCTTTATTTATATTTCTAATTCTTTTGTTTGCTTTTATTAAATATTTTTCATAAGCTTCTTGAATTGATGAAGCGTATCCATTTTTTACGCAAAGTTTTGCAATATCTAGGGTTGTTAATGTATGATTTTTGGTCATTAAGTTTTTTATCTCATCATATTTAAAAAATATGTTATAGTCTTTTTTTAGTTGTTCTATTATCGATACTGTATGATTCCATGTGTTATTTTTTAATTCTTCCATTTTTTTATTTAATTCGGTATTGGTTATGTCAATTCCATATCCAAGAATGTGTAAAGTTCCCCTGGGAAAACTTGTAGATAGTTCGATACCATTTATGATTTGTATACCACTTTCTGTGATTGTTGAATTACTTTTATTTAGTTCTTTTATTCCTTCTATTGTATTGTAATCTGTAATTGCTAAGATTCCAATATTTTTTTTGATTGCTAGATTTATTAATTCGTTTGGGGAAAGGTCACCTCCCGAATAACTTGTATGGGTGTGCAAATCAATTGCTTTTTTTTCTTGAATTTTATCTTTTTGTATCCAGTAATCTGTTGGTGTTATGTTATTATCTTTCATATTATCTTTCCTCACTTTTCTTTTAAAATTAATGCTATTATCTCATCTTTTTATGTATAAGTAAAATAATTTATACAAAGGGAAATAGTTACATTGTTTTACTAGAAATTTATATTAGTTTTACTTCGACTTTGTTATTTCTTTTTTAAAATACTTTTTTTCTAAAAAAAAATGTGTTACAATTATTTTATAATAGGAAGGGTAGGATAGTATGGCTAATAAAACTGTAAAAAGAGTAAAGACACTTGGGAGAAAAGTACCAAGAAAATATGAATCTAAAAAAATGGAAGTAGAAGAGGTTCTTAAAGTAGAAAATGAAAGTTGGTGGGTATATGTTTTATTATTATCTACTATTGTGATACTTGCTCAATCATTGAAAGACTATACTTTTTCTTTTGATAATATAACTTTAACTTATTCTATTTTTGTTTTACCAATAGTTTATTTTGTTACTAATTATATTACTAAAAAATATGGGTATACAAAATCAATTGTAGGTATTTCAGTATCTGGCGTTAGTTTAGTGTTGTTTAGTTTAATAATGAGTTTTGTTATAGGAACTAAATTTAGTTTTTATGATATTTGTGGAGGTTTTTGTGGTTATGTAGTTAGTCAGTTTGTTAACCTTACAATTTATCAATTTTTATTAGTTAATACTAATAATTCATTTGTTTTAATATATTTAACTTATTTATTTGCTTTTGTTGTTAATTATTTATTTTATACATTAATATATATGAATTTATTAGTATTTGATAACTATTGGATATCTTATTTTACAACACTTATTATTCAAGGAATTCTTTGCTTTTTATTAACGTTTTTTGATGTTAATATAAAACGTGGTATTGAAGTATAAAAAATCTTCTGATTTGAAGATTTTTTATTTTGGTTTATTTATTTTTTGGGGTATAGTATAAAAATTTATAAATATAGTTTGTTTTGTTTTTATGAAAATAAAAAGCTACTTAGTGGTAGCTTTTATACTTTATATTAATGTGGATAAAATAACTAGGGCTGAATTATGAAACATATGCATAGCAATTGATGGGTATATTGATTCAGTTTTTTGGTATATACAGGCAAATGCTCCTCCTAGAGCACCATAAGGAATAATATATAATAATTCAAGTGGTTGCGTCATTGTTGTTATTACATGAAGTAATCCAAAAATTAGTGCTGAGGAAATAATAAATAACCATTTGTTTGGAAATGCTTTTTTAAATCCTTTTCTAAATACAATCTCTTCTGTACATGGAGCAATAATTCCGGCATTGATTAACATTAACCAAGGTAGAGATGATATCATTTGTTGAACTGCTTGTTCATTGGCTGCTTGTCCTAGATTAATTACAAAATTAATAATTATATTTGATACCATCATAATTCCTAGACCAATTAACCAATATTTTACTCCAATATCGATATCTTCTAAAAAGTTGTTTTTAAATTTTTTCCATTCATTTATTAATTCTTTTCTAAAAATTAAGAATAGTATAATTAATAAAACGACATTTGAAAAGGTCGATAACATTACTTGTTGGGCACCGGATATCTTTTTTAAATTTAAATTTAATAATAATATAGGAATCAGTTGAAAATAGGAGCTAAAGTAAAATAATGTAAATATAATAATTTCAATAATAATTCCTTTAATACTTATTAATTTTTCTTTTTCTTTCATACAATCACCTTATTACAGGATAGCATAAAAACTGCTAAAATTAAAGATATTTATTGGTATTTTATAAAAAGTATGTTATACTATGTACAGAAAGGAGTGGGAAATGTTTAATCCCACTCTTATTGTTTCTAGGAGGTGAAGTATGAAGAGGCAAATAATTGATTTAGTAGGAGATAAAATTCAAGATTTGGATGTTTTTGTAGACGATGTTTTTGTATCTGTTGAGGAAGGAAAGAAGATATTAAATATTGTTTTAGATAGTTCTATTACTATTGATTTGGATTTGATTACAGAAGCTTCTAGAAGAATCAATAAACTTATTGATAAAAATCAGATATTAGATGATGATATTTACGAAGTAGATATTTATTCGAAAGAGAAGGGAGACGATTAAGATGAATGGAAAAGAGTTTTTGACAGCTTTGAATAATATTGTCAAAGAGAAAAATATTGATCCAGAGATTGTTTATGATGCTATGGAGTTAGCGTTAACGGCTGCTTATAAGAAAAATTTTAAATCTAAGACGAATGTAAAAGTATTATTTGATCGTGTTACGGGAGAGATTAAAGTTTATTCCTATTTAACTGTTGTTCCTGATGATAAGATGACAAAAGAAGAATATGAAGACTATTTGTTTGAACATTATACAGACGAAGATGAAGAAGATGATGATGAGGAGGAAGGACAAGAAGAATATAGTTACTTTAATCCTGATGTTGAAATAAAATTGAGTGATGCGAAAAAAATAGATAAGACTTTAGAAGTAGGGGATACTATTGATAAAGAAGTTACTCCGAAAGATTTTGGCAGGGTTGCTACTTCTACTGCTAAACAAGTGGTTATTCAAAAGATTCGTGAGGCTGAGAGAAATAGTATTATGGAAGAGTTTGGAGATAAACAAGATGAACTTTTAGTTGGTACTGTTGCTTTAGAAGATACGGATAATTATTTTATTGATTTAGGACGTACGAATGGAATTTTACCTAAGAAAGATATTATTCCAGGCGAGAAGATTGAGATGGGAAGCCAAATTAAGGTTTATGTTACTAAAGTTGATAATAATGGTAAAAGTTTGCTTATTTTATTAAGTAGAAGTCATTATGGTTTTGTAAAGAGACTTTTTGAACTTGAAATTCCTGAGCTTGCTGATGGTACTATTATGTTATATAGTGTTGCTAGAGATGCTGGTAATAGGAGTAAAGTTGCTGTTTATTCAGAGTATTCTAATATTGATCCAATTGGTGCTTGTATTGGTGAGAAGGGAAGTCGAATTGCTCGTATTATTGAAGAGTTACATGGTGAGAAGTTAGATGTTGTAAAATATGATAAAGATCCTGCTATCTTTATTGAGAATGCTTTAAGTCCTGCAAAAGATTTAACAGTATGTATTACAGATCCTAAGAAGCAAGAAGCTATGGTTATTGCCGATGGTGATAATTTCTCTTTAGCAATTGGTAAGAAAGGACAAAATGCTAGACTTGCTAGTAAACTTACTCATTATAAGATAGATATTAAAACAACAGAGCAAGCAGCAGCTGCTGGAATCAATTTTAGATAATTTTTAGGAGGGATTATGAAAGTAAAGAAAATACCTTTGAGAACGTGTGTTGTTACAAGAGAAAAATTACCAAAGAAAGAGTTACTTCGTATTGTTCGTACTCCTGAAGGAAAAGTTATTGTTGATGAAAGTGGAAAGATGAACGGTAGAGGTGCATATATTAAAAAAGATGTTACTGTTTTGGAACAGGCAAAAAAGAAAAAAATATTAGAACGTCATTTAGAATGTATAATAGAAGAGAGTGTGTATGAAGATATAGAAGAAAAATTAAAAAAATAACTGTGGAGGTGAAGTGTAATGATGAATATTGAAAATTACGCATTAGATGTTGGGAAAACAGTTGAAGAGATTATGGCTTTATGTGATAAGATAGGTATTGAATATCAAGATGAGAGTACTACTTTGGATGATACAGATATAACATTATTAGATAATGAGATTCAAGATCAAGAAGATTATATTGAAGGAGATATTGAAGATTTAGAATCTAAATTATATGAAGAAGAAGTTTATGATAAAGCAGAAGAACTTGCTATGAATACTAATATTGATTTAGATAATTCTACGTCTTTTGAAAAGGTAAAATCAAAATCTCAGAAAAAAAATGATACTAGAAAGTCAGAGTTTTTCAAAGCTAGAAAGAAAATTTATAAGCATCGTGAAAAGTTGAAGAAAAATGAAGCTGTTCAAAGTGATAATGTTGTTTTGTATAAAGAAGGAATGACTGTATCAGAATTAGCTAATGCTTTGGATGTGGCAGCAGTAGAGTTAGTTAAAAAACTTATGGGATTAGGTGTTATGGCTAATATTAATCAGTCTGTTGATTTTGAGACTGCTGAAGTATTAGTTGCTGATTATAATAAGACATTAAAGAAAGAAGAGACTGCTGATATTTCTAATTTTGAAAACTTTGAAATTGAAGATAAGGAAGAAGATTTGGTAGAGCGTCCACCTGTAGTTACCATTATGGGACATGTTGATCATGGTAAAACTACTTTACTTGATGCTATTAGAAAAAGTAATGTTGCTTTAGGAGAAGCAGGGGGAATTACACAAGCAATTGGTGCTTATTCAGTTACTTGTAATGGTAAAAAAATTACTTTTATTGATACACCTGGGCATGCAGCTTTTACTGAAATGAGAGCACGTGGAGCTTCTATTACGGATATTGTTATTATTATTGTTGCTGCTGATGATGGTGTTATGCCTCAAACAAAAGAAGCTATTGATCATGCAAAAGCAGCAGGAGTTCCTATTATTGTTGCTATTAACAAGATTGATAAACCAGAGGCAAATGTTGAACGTGTTATGACAGGATTAGTTGAGAATGGTCTTACTCCTGAAGAGTGGGGTGGAGATGTTATTGTTAATAAGATTTCTGCTGCTACTGGGGAAGGTATTAATGAATTATTAGAAAATATTTTATTGGTTGCTGAGATGCAAGAATATAAGGCTAATCCATCTCGTTATGCTAGTGGTGTTGTTATTGAATCTAAGAAAAATAGTAAAGTTGGTTCTGTTGCTACTTTATTGATTCAGAATGGTACTTTACGTTTAGGAGATCCTATTGTTGTTGGTACTATTTATGGAAAGGTTCGTACTTTAAAGAACGATTTAGGTCAAAATATTGTGGAAGCAACCCCATCTACACCAGTGGAAGTTACAGGACTTAGCGATGTTCCTAATGCAGGAGATAAGTTTATGGCTTTTGAATCTGAAAAGCAAGCAAAACATATTGCTGAGGAGAGAAGTTTAAGGGCAAAAGAAGCTGATACTAATTTTAGTGGGATGACTTTAGAGGATTTATTTGGTCGTATTCAAGAAGGTGTCAAGGAGATTAATGTTGTTTTAAAAGCAGATGTGAATGGTAGTTTAGAGGCTGTTCGTGGAGCATTAGAAAAAATTGATGTTGAAGGTGTTAAAATTAATATTATTCGTGGTGCTGTTGGAGGAATTACAGAAAGCGATATTGTATTAGCAAGAGCTAGTGATGCTATTATTATTGGTTTTAATGTTCGTGCTAATAATAGAGCTTTAGATAATGCTAAAGAGTATGGTGTGGAAATTAGAACATATGATATTATCTATAAAGTAGTTGAGGATATGGAAGCTGCTATGAAAGGTATGCTTGATCCTGAATATGAAGAAAAAGTTACCGGTAGTTTAGAGGTTCGACAAATATTTAAATTTTCTAAAGTAGGGCTTATTGCCGGATGTCATGTTATCAGTGGTGTTGTTAGAAATAATGAAAAAGCGCGTATTATTCGTGATGACGTTGTTATTTATAATGGTGCAGTTAATACATTACAACATGAAAAAGATCAAGTAAAAGAAGTTACTAAAGGAATGGATTGTGGTATTACCTTAGAAAATTGTCAGGATTATAAAGAAGGAGACATCATTGAAATTTACGATTTAGTAGAAATTAAGAGGTAGTTATGGAAAAGAGAAGACAATATACTGCTTCTGCTTATACAATTGATTTTTCTAATCATTCTATTCTTTTAATGTATAATGCTAAACTTAATCTGTGGTTACAGCCTGGAGGACATATTTTAGATGATGAATTGGAATTGCCTTGGTCTGCGGCAGAGCGAGAAACTATGGAAGAGACTGGTGTTCCTATTCAAATTATAGGTCCTATGTTGGATGGAGGATATCAACCTGTTGCTGTAGAGCATTATTCAAATTCAGTTGGGGATATGATTGATATACAATATCTTGCTATTCCTATTTCTACCGAGATATCTGTTGTTGATACTAAGGCCAGATGGCAAGATATTTTTACTATTGATTTTAATCCTAATATTAGTTTAGAAATAAAAAAGAAAGCGAAGGAATTATATAAACAGTATAAAAATACCAGATAGGAGGAAACTATTATGGCAAATATTAAAATAGAAAGACTTAATCATTTGATACAGCAAGAAATAAGTATTATCTTAATGGAAGAAGTTAGAGATGAAGATTTAAAATTCGTAACTATTACAGGTTGTGATACTAGTAGTGATTATAGTTATTGTAAAGTGTATTTTACAGTATTTGATGAAGAGAAAAAAGATACTGTGTTAGAAGCTTTAAAAGGAGCAAGTTCATTTATTAGAAGTAAGTTAGCAGAACGTATTGATATTAGACATACTCCAGAATTAAAATTTATTTATGATATGTCTATTGAATATGGAGAGCATATTGATGAGATTATTGATAAAATTCACGAGGGAGAATAAAGAGTCCATTCAGTGGATTCTTTTATATATTAGGAATTATTTATTCTTATTATTTCCATTTATAAATTTTTTAAAATTGTTCTAAAGATTTGTTTATAATATTAGATTATGATATAATGTTTTTAGAATTTGGAGTGGTTCTATGAAATTGAATATTCGTGGCGTTTCAGTTAATTATATCCAGTATGGAGAAGGAAAAGATATTTTGCTTTTACATGGTTGGGGGCAAAATATTGAAATGATGAAATTTATTGGAGATGCTTTTTGTGATAGGTTTCGAATTACAATTTTAGATTTTCCAGGTTTTGGTGAAAGTGAGGAGCCTTCTAGTCCTTGGAGTATTTTGGATTATTCTTTATTACTTGAGAGTCTTGTAAAAGAGTTAAAATTAAAAAAGCCGATTGTAATGGGGCATTCCTTTGGTGGGCGTGTTGCGATTAAGTATAGTTCTAATCATCCCATTGAGAAGTTAGTTTTATTTGGGAGTCCTTGTGTTAGACTTCAAAAAAAGTTACCTTTATCAGTTATAATTTTGAAAAAATTAAAGACTTTACCAGGTTTGGGTACTATCGGAGAGAAGATGAAAAAATATATAGGTTCTCGTGATTATAAAGCAGCTAGTCCCATTATGAGACAAACTTTAGTTCAAGTTGTTAATGAAGATTTGTCTGAATTTGCTAAGCAAATTGAAGAGCCCACACTTTTGATTTGGGGAGATCATGATGATGAGGCTCCTTTGGAAGAGGCAAAAATACTAGAAGGTCTTATGTATGATGCAGCACTGATTGTCTTACCTGGGACACATTATGCTTATATTGAAAATTTATCTCAGGTGATAGCTATTTTGAATAATTTTATTTAGGAGGTCATTTATGATGGTTGTATATATTTTTGTATTATTATGTATGTTTGTATGTTTGATTTATAAATCGAAAAGGTATCTTCATATGTTACAACAGAATTTGTATAATGAAAATAATCGGTATTTAAAATGGATATTTCGTAATGGTAAGCAGTTTTTTGATTTGGATTTAGTGGCAATTTTACTTTCTTTGATTGGATTATTTGTCGTATATGATGTTGACAAGTTTGCTATTTTAGTTAGTTTGTTATTAGCTACTGTTTTCCTTGTTTTAGGTTATTTGTGGAGAAGTCGGTTAGCAAGTGATCAGAATAAGAAACCACTTGTTATTACGAAAAGAGTTAGGCGATTAATTATTACTACTTCTATTTTATATTTGATACCAGTAGTTGTGTTAGTTTTATATAATAAGGATTCACAATTAATATGGTTGATGATTACTATACTAATCTTTATGATTTTTTTAAATCCTTTTGTTGTTTTCTTGGCAAATATTATTAATTTTCCTATAGAAAGAGGAGTTTATCATTATTATAAACATCAAGCTCAATCAAAATTAAAAGGTATGCCAAATTTAAAAATCATTGGTATTACAGGTAGTTATGGTAAAACTAGTAGTAAAAATATTTTAAGTGATATTTTAAATATTAAATATAATGCTTTACCAACACCAAGAAATTTAAATACTTATAATGGTTTAATAATGACGGTTAATAATAATTTGACAAAGTTTAATGATATTTTTATTGCAGAGATGGGTGCATATGTAAAAGGAGAGATTCGAGGACTTTGTAAATTGGTTAAGCCACAATATGGTATTTTAACGCGTATTGGTACTGCACATTTAGAAACTTTTGGTAGTGAACAAAATATTATTGATGGTAAGTTTGAACTTATTGAATCTTTACCTAGTGATGGTTTTGCTGTACTTAATGGTGATGATCCAAAACAAGTAAATTATAAATTAAAAAATAAAGTAAAAGTTATTTGGATTGGTATTGATAATCCTGATGTTGATGTTAGGGCAATTAATATTAAGTGCTCTAATAAAGGAATGGAGTTTGATGTTACTTTTCCTAATGACAAAAATAAAAAATATCATTTTGAAACTAGATTATTAGGTGATCATAATGTGTATAATATTTTAGCAGGACTTGCTTTTGGATATGAATTTAATATTTCTATTCCGGATTTACAACAGGCAGTAAAAGGTGTCAGACCTGTTGAACATCGTTTGGAGTTGAAGCGGTTAAATAATTTTTATCAAATTGATGATGCTTATAATTCTAATCCTGTAGGAGCTCATAATGCAGTTAAAGTTCTTGGTATGATGCCAGGTATCAAAGTTGTTGTTACACCAGGAATGATTGAACTTGGTGATAAAGAAGCAGAATACAATAAAAAGTTTGGTGAACAAATTGCTGAAGTTGCTGATTATGCAGTATTAATTGGTGAGAATCATACAAAGCCAATTAAAGAAGGATTACTTTCAAAGGGATTCGATAAAGATAAAATAATTGTATATAATGATGTTCGTGATGCATATCCTTTTATTGGAGAGTTAGCAAAAGATAAAGAGGTTTATGCGTTATTTGAGAATGATTTACCAGATACATATAATGAATAGGAGTGGTTATAATGAAAATTAAAGTTGGTGTTATTTTTGGTGGAGAATCTGTAGAGCATGAGGTTAGTATTATTTCTGCAATGCAAGCAATGAATAAATTGGATCAGGATAAGTATGATATTATTCCCATTTATATCACAAAAGATAGAGAATGGTATACAGGTGAGATGTTAAAAGATATTGAAGTTTATCAAGATTTATCTTTGATTAAGAAATATGGAAAGAATGTTGTTTTGTATTATAATAAAGGAACATTTGTATTGCAAAATAAAAAATTCCCAAGATCTATTGTTACGGATATTGATATTGTATTTCCAGTAGTTCATGGTACTAATGTGGAAGATGGTGGACTACAGGGATATTTACAAATGATAGGAGTACCATTTGTAGGTAGTGATGTTTATGCTTCTGTGGTAGGACAAGATAAAGTGTTTATGAAAGATATTTGGAAGAATTCTAAACTTCCTATGACAGATTACGTATGGTTTTATGATGTTGATTATAAACAGGATAGTGAAGAGGTTATTAAAAAGATTGAAAAATTAAAGTATCCAGTTATTGTAAAACCTGCTACTACAGGGTCAAGTGTTGGTATTGCAGTATGTAGTAATAGAGAAGAGTTAATTGATGCTATTGATGATTCTATTCAATATGATAAAAAAATATTGGTAGAAGAAGTAGTGCAGAATTTAAAAGAAGTAAATATTGCTGTTATGGGTAATTATGAGCGACAAAAAGTTAGTGAGATTGAAGAAGTTCTTTCAGGCAATAAGTTTTTAACTTATGCTGATAAATATATTGGTGATGGTAAAGGTAAGCTAAAAGGGGCTAAAGTTCCTATGAGAGGAACCTCTAAAGGAATGGCTTCTGCTAATAGAAAATTACCAGCAGATATTAATTCTAAACTTAGAAAAGAAGTAGAAGAAGTTGCAGTAAAAGCATTTAAAGCTTTAGGTTCTTCTGGTAATAGTAGAATTGACTTTTTAATTGATACTGAGAAAGATAAAGTATATATTAATGAAATTAATTCTATTCCTGGTAGTTTAGCTTTCTATTTATGGGAGGCAAAAGATATTGATTTTACTTCTGTATTAGATGAAATGATTAATATTGGTATTAAAGATTATAAAAAACGTGTTAGCAAGACACATTCTTTTGAAACCAATATTTTAAAAGGATTTGCTGCTCATGGTGGTGTTAAAGGGCTAAAAGGTACGAAAGGGAAGTTAGGATAACTTCTTTTCTTTTTATGCGACGTTTTTTCTTATTATTACGTAGTGAAAATACAGAAGAAGAAAATAAATATTATAAGGATGCTATTTGTAGGTATGGTGGAGAGGTAATTACTGTAAAAGATACAGATTCTAAAGATGTGTTTTTAACGGCTTTAGAGAAGGTTGAGGGTATTTTATTACCTGGAGGATGTGATGTTGGCCGTTGGGATTATTTTCTAATTAATTATGCCGTTTGTAATAATTTAAAATTATTGGGAATATGTCAGGGTATGCAATCTATGGCTCTTTGGAAGAGTAATGATTCTTTAATTTCTATTGGTAATGATTTTCATCATCAAAAGGAAGGGTATGTGCATTCTGTTACATTACAAGATAGTAGATTGCAACAAATTGTTGGTAGTTATTATCTTCGTGTAAATTCTCATCATTATCAAACTGTGAAGAAAAGTTATTTTTTTACGGTTGTAGGTAGGTCTTCGGATGGATTGATTGAGGCTGTAGAAAATAGTATGCAAACCTTTCAAATTGGAGTACAATGGCATCCTGAGAGAATGTTAGATTATGATGATGATAGTAAGAAGCTAATTTCTAGTTTTATCTTATTATGATTTATTTATATAAAATAAAAAGGGGCTGTAACGAAATGAAATAATTTTGTTTCAGCCTTTTTTCTTTTTTTGTTTTGGAAATGGGAACATTTGAGTCTGTAAATAAATCTGTGTAAATAGAAATCTTTCCATGATAAAATAAAAAGAAATGGAGAGATTTTTATTATGAAAGAAAAAAATACTAAAGGAAAAGATTTATTAAAAATACTACAAGAAAATT
>DVGU01000053.1 GCA_018712565.1 Candidatus Faecimonas gallistercoris | reverse complement strand
AGAATCTTTTTTCTCTTCATAAAGCGATTGTTGCTTTTCTAAATAATGATTATATACTACTCTAGTACAACCAAATGTTTTGTGAATTAACTCTACTTGATTAGTTGTAGGATACAAACGAAACCGATAAGATCTATACATAATATTCCTCCTGATGAGAACACTATATAATACATTTGTTCGTATGTCAACTGTTTTTTATTAAGTTTTCAAATTTGTATTTTAGTAAAGCAAATTCCTAATATACAAAAGAAAAATAGCAAAAGCTATTCACATCAATCAATATCAATACTATTTTCTCGCACCTTTACATATTGCTGTACTCCATCTCCTATTTGTTGTTGCGAAAGCAAAGGATATTCAGTAATTATTTCTGCATCATAGTCTTTTTTAATACTATATAACTCCACTATACCACGTTTTATCTGTGATAAAGCCTCTACTAATTCGGGCTTATTATTTACACTATCAATACTTTTAAAAGTATTACAAGTACTCATCACTTGCTCTTTTAAATCATATAGACTAACATCTAGCATCACCGAATTCCTAAAAGCAGTCATAGATTGTTCCATACCCTCTGTAAGTTTTAAAACATTTTTCCATAGAAAATCCCAATCAATAGAACTTGGTAAATTCTCTATAGGAAAAGTTAAATTATTTAATACAATCTTAGGCATTTCCTGTTGCTTTAATAACAATTGATAATTAGAACCCTTAGAGCGATATTTAATAACATTATTTTCATAACTAGGTATTATTTCAATATTATCCAAATAAGAAATCTTACCAAAAAACGAATAAAAATCTTGAAGATTCAGTTGATATTCTTTCTCAGTAAAATCAATATCTTCCTTCATTTCTATTTTCTCAATACCCAATTCATCTAACTTTAGCAATAATGATTGAATTTTTTCTTTTTCATCTTGATGAGTTAATAAATACCTGTAATAATAATCTAATTCTAATCTCATCGTTCCATCTTTTTTATAATTTTGTAAAAAAAACATAACAATACCAGAATGCTCAGCAATAGTATCAACAGTATCTTTATTTTCTTGATAGAATTGATATATTTTTTGCCTCTTGAAAAAACCTATTTTTCCATCTTTTACTTTTTCTAAATATTTCATAATATCTGCCATACTATACTTCATAGCAAGATTTTTTAAATCTTGATTAAACTTATCAAAGCAATCTAAAGCATTACTTACTACAAGAATATCATTAACACTACCTAAAACTGGTACTGTTTTCTCCATGGAATCACATCCTTCTACACATTATTATAAAACGATATTTTCTTTTATTTCAACTTTTTTCTATAATTCCAAATATGAATACCCAATAGTATAAAAATACCAATAATCGAGATTATCATACTCACATTTTTCCAAGGAGCATGATATGTAATTACTATATTATGTTTTCCTTTATCAACTTTAAATATCATACCATTCTGAAAACTCTTTTGATAATTTGTTTTAACACCATCCACTTCCACAGTAAATCCTTTATCATAAGGAATTGCCGCAACAACATTTTGCTTTTCTTCTAGTTGAACATAACCATATATTTGATCACCCTTTGTCATTTCTTGATCAATTTCTACAGGTGTAATATTTTTCTTCTCATCTAAAAATACATCCTTAGAAATCGCAACAACAGATATTTCTCCAAGTTCATATAAACCTTTAGAAAACTCAACCTCCAACTTTTCTGGAGACACTAAAACATAATGAAACACTCTATTTCTATTATGATATTTCCAACCCTTACAAGTTAATTTATTCTTAATATTATTAATAGTAATAGTTTGATCTTCTTTCATATTTCGACTACAATGTTGATTAAAATTATTTCTAAAAGTAATAAACACAACTTTATCAGTTAAATCTTTAGTAGGAGATAAAATCATTTTACTATTTTCCAAAGCTTTAATAAACACTCCATCAGATATTTTCCTTGTCTTAATATTTTTACTCTTAGAAACATCAAATGAAACTTCTTCTAAATTATCTTCTATAGTATGACCATTCGCATATGATGCAATTATTGTTTGAGGATAAGTTAAACTATTGTATTCACTCCGACTAATATTATTTTTCGTAGCATAAAATACTGGTAAAGCTAATTCATTTTCATATAACCTTAATTTTCCCTTTTTTCCTATGAAGTGATAACCACCTTTTAACACTTTATCGGTAATAACATATTTTTCTCCCATCATAGCTTCAGATAAAATATCACCAGAAATACTCATCATCATATTATTACGATATATCTGATTATTTTTTTGTCTTTTTCTAATCCAATTCTGATATAAGCTATTCTGAGTAGAAGAATAAATAGAACTTTTATATTCTTTTATATTATGTACTTTATTTAAAGCCGTAGATGCCTCAGTTTCATTGCCAATACGATAAAACCCATCATCTTCTTTTAATATTTGTTCTACAAGCCTTTGATAATTTTCCTCTTGAGAAGTCTTAATTTCTTCCTTAGAAATTAATAAGTCATTAGTATTCCCAACAACACAAATAAGACAAGAAGATAACAATAAATATATTTTTATCTTCTTATGATGTTTTAATAAAGTCTCTATACTAACAGCAACTAACAATAAAGCAAGTGGTAAGAAAGGAATCAAAGATTTTGCATTTAAATATAACGTTCCATTAAATATATAATTAAAAACTGGAAACATAAAAATAACTACTATAACAAGTGCTAAAACTCTTGTCTTTATCTTAATATTCTTATCAATAATAATAATCGCAATTAATATAAACTCAAGCAAAGTAATTCCTGGAGAATAAGCAGTATATAACGCTTTAAAACTAGGAACAAATAATTGCCATAATTCAATTTCTTGAATCGACTTACCTCGCCCTGACAACAATGTATATGCAGTAGGCATCCATAAAATAGCACTCAACATTACAGCCAAGAGAAATGGGATAGAAAACTTACCTAAAAATTTTACCATTCGTTTTAAATTAAATTCTCTCTCACGACAGAAATATTCATAAATACCATAAATAATTAACACAACAATTCCCGATACACTATAATAAAAACTAGTAAATATCATCAAAGTAATAGCCGTAGTTAATAAACTAATTTTCTTGTCTTTAATAAATTTATCTACACCAATGAATCCTAATATTAAAAAAGGAAAATAATTAATAAACATAATATGTCTTTTAGCATGATAAATAATAGGAGTAGCAAACAAAAAAAGTAACGCAACAAGTAAACATGTAGAATTTTTAAATTTATGTGACTGTAAAAATTTATAAAACAAAAAAGTACTACTAACAACAATAATAAAACTCATAATAATTAAATATATCATCATTGGTATCTTTGGAAATAAATATGATAATAAAATATAAGGACTTAAAAAACCATAATAAGAAAGATTATAGATATTTTGACCTCCTCCAAGATTAAAAGCAAAATCAGGAAAGAAGTCTTTCGTATCATAAAATAAGGTTCTAAAATATTCTGGAAATAAATAATGTTGCATCGAAAAATCTATTTTAGAAGCAAAAATATAATCTCCATGTGTTAAAATCAAAGCTATAATAATATAAAGTACACAAAACAACAAACAAGTTAGTAAATCTTGTCTATATTTTATAAACTTCTCTTTTACACTTCTCATAATTATCACACTACTTCCTTTATTACTTTATCAATATCTTTTCAAAAGAAAAGCAATCAACCAAAATTAGTATATCTTGTTTCCTTTTATTTTTCCACCTAATTTTAGTTGATTATTGTCAAGTTATGGTTGCACATCATTACTCTATACTAATTAGTATGGATTTTTTATTTGTAAGATATTAGAGTTTATAATAAACTAGATATTATTTTTTTGATCTATATTTTATTTTTTCTTTAATTGTACTTTCTAATTTTGTAAAAAATATAATATCATAAAATCTAGACTTATGGATAACCAATAAGAAAATATTAATGATATAAAATAAAAACACCCCTATAGCGACAAATAAATAAAAACTAATAGCTAAATTTACATTAGAAATACACTTTCCTATCATAGTTGCAGCAAAAAATATGCCATAAGGTAATAATAGATAATAGAAAAAAATAAAATAAGGTCGAAAATAATAAAGAATTGTATTTTTAGTTTTTACAAATTTTATATTTAAAAAACTACTGCCTAAAGTTTTATTTTGATAAAATATAGGAATCACTGTAAAATAGATAATAAAAGCCAAGTAAGGATTTCCCTTCGTAAATAGAAGAAAAATACCATACAAAAATAAATCTAGAAAAAACAATGTAAGTCTTCTTAAGAAAGAAATATCTTCTCCTTTTTTATAAGCCAACGCTTCTAATTTTTCTACTTTAGGAAGTACATTCTCTAAATCTAACATAAAAAGATAGCCTACTACTCCTCCTATAGTATTTAAAATTAAATCATCTATATCACAAAGTCGATAAGGTTTAGGATAAATCCCATATAATCTTGTTAGTTGTGTAAACTCAAAAAATAAACTTAATAACAAACTTGAACGTATTACCTTTTTAAGTGAATAACCCTTATAATATCTTAAAAACATTCCTAACGGGACAAATAATAAAATATTAAAAAATACTACGTAAAAAGAAGGATGAAAAATAGTTTTTAAATAAGTACTTGGTCTAGATAAAACTAATGGTGTTTCTTTAAAAAAAGAAACTATGAAATAAAAAGGAATCCCCTGTATCATCCAGTCTGGATTATTTATGACATCATCTACCTTAGGAAGTGGTAAAATAACTAAGAAATAAGCACATAATAAGTAAAAAATAAAACTATAAATAATAATTGTCTTTAAAGGTTCAATCGATGCAAATTTATGATATTGATATAAGATAAATGGCCCTGTTATGAGAAGGGATAAAATCGGAAAAATAATTACTGCAGTCTTAATAGCAAATAAATAATTCATAAGAAAAGGATTAGTCCCCTAACCCTTGTTCCTTCCTTTCACAAAAGCAAGTACGATAAATAAGATAGCTAAAAAGATTAGTGGTGAAACCATAACGATAGGATTATTTATAAACTCTTGAAAGCTTATTTCTAATATCATAATTTTCTTTCCTTAATGATATTTTTACTGCAATAATAAGTAATTAAGAAATACCCTCCATAAATTAAAACCAAGAATAACATAGTCATAAATACACTAGCTAACATTTCTTCTTTACCAAAGGTCTCTAGTAAGAAAACACAAAACTTAATTCCGAAGATAGAATGAATAATAGCAACACATAATGGAAATAAGAAGAAAATTGCTATCTGTCTAAATAAAGCTCTATTTAATTGTTTATCACTTGCCCCTATTCTTCTTAGCATAGTATATCGTGTTACATTATCAGCACTTTCAGATAATTCTTTTAAAGCAAGTAGTGCAGCACTAGAAATTAAGAAGATAATTCCTAAATATAGTCCAATAAATGTTATCATTGCCCCTAATCCAACACTAGCATCATAAATAGCAATTCTACTAGTACCATCTAAAGTAACATCTGGATATAATTCATTTAATTCTGGATTGATAAAAACTTCTTCTATTTTTTCTTTTGTCACCTCATCATTTGCCTTATAGTTTGCTACCATGTATTCATATTCCATTTCCTTAGAGTCATCTGCTACTGTTACTACGTTATCTGGTACAACAATGATACCATCGGTAATATGATTACTAGACATCTCAATAAATCCATCTTTTACTTCGCTATATCTAGGTGTTAATTCTTTACCAAAGATAGTTAATGGCGTTCCTATTTTTAAAGCTTTATTTCTTAACTCTATCATACTCTCATAATCACCAATAATCATATACTGATCATCTTCTAAGCGATAGGTTTTATTACCAAACATTTTGGCAATCTTATTATATTCACTTAATTTAACTACAATTTCTGGAGAATTATAATCTAAATAAGGATACATTTTTTGCATACTCTCTAATTCTTCTCCCATTGTTGTTGCATAAGTTACAGAGCTATCAGTATATAGATGAATCGTTGTTTGATTCTTTAAATACTTATCTTCCTCAATATTTAAATCTTTTAACGTTTCAGAAATTGTTTTATAACTAGATTCTATTTGCCCATCTGTATAACCATAATTCTCTTGTAATTCTTTAGGTATATTTCTTGTTTTCATTAATTCAATATCGGCTGGTGCTAGCTCTTTTAAGTTAGCTGTCATCGAGTTTTTAATAGAAAGTGAACTAGATAGTACACAAATAGTTACAAATAACATCAAACAAATAATAGTCATAGAAAACACAGTTGTATTAATTTTACTACTAATTTGTCTTAACGTAAAACTATTTAACCCTTTATAATATACCCTTTGAATAGACTGAACAACCTTTAGCATTAACCCTGATAAAGACCAAAATAATAAGAAAGTAGATAATGATCCTAAAGCAATAATTATTCCTAAATCTGGAACTGTTAATCCATTAGCACCATCCGGTATAGATACTCTATAATAACAATATCCTAATATTCCAACAGCAATTAAAAAAATTATAGTACAAATGACAGGATTTTTTATTTTTACTTTTTCAGAACGTTTATTTGCATTAATTAAATCAATTAATTTAGAACGACTAATTTGAAATGTATTAAATATCATAACTAATAAATACATAATTCCAAAATAACAACATGTTTTTAATAGTGCTGCCTTAGAAAATGTAAAAGCAAAATTTGTCATATCTGCTTCAAACATATTAGCAACTAATAAACTCATTAATTGAGAAAGTACTACACCAAGACCCAGTCCAACAATCAAAGAAATAATTCCTATAGCAATAGTCTCTATAAATAATATCCCAGATATTTTTCTCTTTCCCATACCTAGTGTCATATATATAGCAAATTCTTTATTTCTTCTTTTAATTAAAAAGCGTGATGCATAAATAATTAAAAATCCTAAAATAAATGAAACAAATATACTTACTGCAGATAACATCTGAGTCATCATTTCAATAATATCATAAGTTGATTGTTTTGTTTCTAATAATACTGTTTGACTATCAATAGCATTAAACACATAAAAGATTGCAACACCTAAAATTAGAGTAAAGAAATAAATTGTATAGTCTTTAAAACTTTTCTTAATATTCTTTAAAGATAGTTTACAAAGCATCATTTAAATCCCCTCCAAGTAAGGTAACAACATCAATAATCTTATCAAAAAACTCTTTTCGTGTTTGCGCACCTTTTCTAATTTCATTAAATATTTTACCATCTTTAATAAAGATTACTCGAGAGGCATAACTTGCTGTAAAAGCATCATGAGTTACCATTAAAATAGTTGTTTTAAAGTCTGTATTTAAATGGTTAAAACTAGTAAGTAACATTTTTGAAGATTTAGAATCCAAAGCCCCGGTAGGCTCATCTGCTAAGACAAGCTTAGGATTAGTAATAATAGCTCGTGCAGAAGCCACTCTTTGACGTTGACCACCACTCATCTCATAAGGGTATTTTTGTAATACATCTTGAATATCTAATTTCCTTGCAACTTCATTTACCCTTTTACTAATATCTTTTATTTTTGTATTTTGAATAGATAAAGCCAAGGCAATATTTTCATAAGCAGTCAAAGTATCTAAAAGATTAAAATCCTGGAAAATAAACCCTAATTCATGACTGCGATATTTATTTAATTGATTTCCTTTTAATTTAGTAACATCTTCCCCTGCGACATAAATATGTCCACTTGTTACCCTATCAATAGTAGAAATACAATTTAAAAGTGTAGTTTTACCAGATCCACTGGCTCCCATAATAGCAACAAACTCTCCCTCTTCTACATCAAAAGAGATTCCATCAATTGCTTTTGTCAAATTTGATCTGTTTCCATAATATTTTTCAATATTTTCTATTTTTAATATTAAAGACATAGTCTCTCTCCTCCTCTTGTATTCCATTATAGAGTAAACTTATGATAATAGTCGCCATTTTAATATTACACTACATTACAATTTCGTAAGGTTTCCTTTATCATAGCAAATAACTTATTAGATAGCAATTCAGACAAAATTAAACAAACTGCATAACAGAAGATAGTTTCTACCGTAGTTTTCTTACTTATATACTTTTATATATTAAAATAAAGTCTAAAACTATAAGCATGATACATAAGAATTCCTCCTGGCATACTCACTATATTATACTCTCATTTTTTATCTTTCCCTTATTAAAGTAAAAATATATTCACTACAATCTTACTTCCTAGTTCAACTTTTCTAATTAAATTTAAAAAAATAATACCCTTAGCAAGCCACTACCTTCATAAAACAACTGACATCTTATTACAATTAAATATAACTAAATTCCTATGATACTCAATATATCAATACAAACATTTCACTTATTTCCCATATTTCATTCACTTTTATTTCACAATCAAAACATATACTTTTTTTAGAAAGGAGAAATTATGATTATTATAAAGAACGCATTTCGCAATATGATACGAAATAAAGGAAAAAACATTTTAATTGGTATTATTATTACGATTATAACGCTCTGTACTTGTATTGCTTTAGCAATCCATCAAGCTGGTATCAATCTAATTCAAACATCTAAAGATACAAACCCTCTTTCTATTACTTTTACACTAAATATGAACGAATTAAGAAATGCTAGTGATGATGAAAAAAATAATTTTCAAAGTTTAACTATTCAGCATATTAAAAAGTATGGTGATAGCGATTTAGTAAAAGATTATTATTATACCCTAGAATCATCCCTTTCTTCTGATACGATAGATGCTGTAGAAGATAATATGAAACCTGATGCCAAAAGTGATGAAAACAGTTCAGAAAATATTCCTGAAGATCAAGAAGAAAGACACAATGAAAAAATGACCTCTATTGGAGACTTTAGAATTACTGCTTACTCTAATTTTAGTTATCTTACCGATTTTGTAGAAGGAAATAAAAAAATCACAGATGGTGTTATGGTAACTGGTGATAGTAAGAAGGATGAAATTGTTATTTCTGAAAGTCTAGCTGATGATAACAATTTAAAAGTCGGAGATGAGATAAGCTTTTATTTACCAGAAGATGAAAATACAACATATACCTTTACTATTATAGGTATCTTTGAAGTAGAAGCTGATGATAGCTCTTCTAATTTTATGAATATGAACGCCTTAAATAGTTCTAACCAAATGTATACAAACATTAACAGTTTAGAAAAAATCTTAAATAGTACATCAACAGATGATAGTAAACTGGTACCAAGTAATGGACTTAATGCCACTTTCTATTTAACAAATAATAATCTTGTAGAAAAATTTGAAAAAGAAGTTCAAAGGAAAGGTCTTAGCAATTACTATACAATATCTACAAACGAAGACGAAATACTTGCATCGTTAGAACCAATCCAAAATATTGCCAATTTCTCTATTCAATTTTTAGTTATCATTCTAATTATTGGAATTGTAGTCTTAACAATCATTAACTTTCTAAATATTCGTGATAGAAAATATGAAATAGGTATCTTAAGAGCCATAGGTATGACCAAACTAAAAGTAACAACACTGTTAATATTAGAAATCTTCTTTGTTGCGTTAGTATCTTTAATCCTTGGTACTTCTACCGGTACTTTATTTGCTCAACCAGTCACTAATAAAATTTTAGAAAACGAAATTACTTCTTATACCAATAATCAAGTAAATACACAAAATAATTTTGGTGGAGAAGGATTTGAAAAACCATCAGAAAAAATTGACGACAATTCTAATAATAAACCATCTCAACCTAAATTGGATAGAAATAAACAAAAAGAAAAACAAACAGTTACAGATTACGTAGACTCACTAACTGTTCACATCACTTACGTAACAATTATTGAATTATTTGGTATTAGCTTATTATTAATTGTCGGTAGTAGTATTATTGCCTGTTTATTTGTAAATAAATATAATCCTAATACCATCTTACAAAATAGAAATTAAGGAGGTTGTTATGAAACCAATTTTAAAAACTACAAATCTATCCTTTTCTTATGATAAGATTCACCCTATATTACAAAATATCAATTTAGAATTTTATAAAGGTAAAGTCTACGGTATTTTCGGAAAAAGTGGTGCTGGAAAAAGTACGTTACTATCTCTACTTGCAGGACTTGAAAAAATAAATAAAGATAGTATTTATTATCAAGACATTGATTTATCAAAATATAATCTAGATTATTATCGTTCCCATGATATTGGAATTGTTTTTCAATCCTATAACCTACTTCCTCAACTAACAGCTATTGAAAATGTAGTCTTATCAATAGAACTAAATAATCCTAAAACAAAAAATAAACAAGAAAAAGCCAAGAGCCTACTACAAAAAGTAGGCATTCAAAACGAATTAATAAATCATAAAATATTAAAACTATCAGGAGGAGAACAACAACGTGTCGCAATCGCCAGAGCACTATCATATGATGCTAATATTATATTAGCTGATGAGCCAACCGGAAACTTAGACCCAGATACAGAAGATGATATCATTAACCTATTTTTAGATATTGCTCATAAAGAAGGTAAATGTGTCATTATCATTTCCCCTTCTAGAGAAGTAAAAAAACAACTAGATCAATATTACCACTTAGTACACGGAAAAATAAGGGGCTGTAACGAAATGAAATAATTTTGTTTCAACCCTCTTTTTAATTTAAGAAAATAATAAAAACGTTAGAAGAATAAACCTCTAACGTATTTTTGTGATACAATCTAATTGACGAAAGAAGATGTA
>DVGU01000052.1 GCA_018712565.1 Candidatus Faecimonas gallistercoris | reverse complement strand
GCTTATATATTGAGTGTGCCTAAGAGCACGTAACAGTTATTATACTGTTTTGGCAAACTATTTCAAGTGAGGTTTGCTTTTTTTGTTATTTTAAGGTTAGGTTGCGGACGAAGTCTGCCGTATGATATAATCTTAATAGGAGTGGTAAGATTATGGCAAACTTAGTAAAAAAATTTTTAACAGATTTTGAAGATATTAACGATTATTATATGTTTTTGGTTGATAAAACAAAAAGACGTGAATATGTAGGTATTACTAATGAGTGGTTAATTGATAATTTCTATTTATTAGTAGAACATAAGACTAATATTGTTCATGATAAAAAATATATTATTCGTGATTTAAAAAAGTATAATAGAATTTTTTATTGTTTAAAAGAGATTGTTATACGTAATAATTATAATATTAGCTTTAAAATATTAGTATCTGAATTAAAGGAATATCAGAAGAGGACAAAAATAACATTTTCTTATCCGGAACTCGTATGCGTAAAAAATATATTATTATTTCTTTATACTAAAAGACTTTCTGATTTGTGTAAAGAAGAGTATCATAATTTGTTGAATAAAGAACGTGTTTCTAAAATTATACAAAGTAGAGAAGAAAAAGAAATAGAATTGTCTAATTTTTTAGATGAGGATTTTTCTATTCGTGAGGAAGCTAATTATATATTTGAGATTAATAATCAATTGAAGGAAATAGGTGCTAAAAGTAATCGATTATTTAAAGAATTGAATGAGTTATTAGAGGAAAAGAGAATCAGTCTAAAGGAAATTATTAATAATGAGTATCAGAAGAGTATTGATAATGATATTTTGATTTCTAATATTTTTGGTGATTTAAAAGAGTTCTTTGAATTTACTGAAGAAGATTTATTTAAAAAGGTTAGTAAAACTGAAAAGTTATTATTGGAAGATGAAATTTATTCTAAGATGACGGTAGAGTCTAAGAGGTTGTATCGTTCTCAGTTATTGAAGTTAGCTAAAAGAAACCATAAAGATGAGATTACTTATTTAGAGGAGTTGCTAGAGCATGCTGATGGTAGTTCTTATCATGTTGGATTTCAATTGTTTCCTAGGAAGAGAACTTCTTTTAGAGTGATACTTTACATTTTGATAATTTTGATTGCTACTTTTGGTATTAGTTTTATTCTTTCTAAGTATTTTATTACTTGGAGATGGCTAGGTTTTATTTTGTTACTTATTCCTGTTAGTCAGTTGTTTGTACAACTTTTTAATCAATTTTTAATTAGGATAGTACCTACGAATCCGTTACCAAAACTTGATTATTCTAAAGGAATTCCTGATGAAGCAAAAACTATGGTGGTTATTCCTACGATTATTGGTAGTCGTGAAAAAATTAAAAATATGTTTGATACTTTAGAGACATTTTATTTAATTAATAAGACTAATAATTTATATTTTACTTTGTTAGGTGATGTTACTGCTAGTAGTCAAGAAGTATTAGATATCGATAGTGATTTGGCAGAATATGGTATAGAATATGCTGAAAAGATTAATAAAAAGTATAAGAAAAAATTATTTTATTTTCTTTATCGAAAACGTTTTTGGAATGAACATGAGAATAGTTATTTGGGTTATGAACGAAAAAGAGGGGCACTTCTTCAGTTTAATCAGTTGCTATTAAAGAAGATGAGCGCTAAAGATCAAGATTATTGGTATTTTGCTAATACTTTGAAGGATTTAGAGGAAGATATTCGTTATGTTATTACCTTAGATCAAGATAATAGATTGGTTTTAAATACTGCTTTAAATTTAGTAGGAGCTATGGCTCATCCTATGAATCATCCTGTTTTAAATAAAGAGGGGACTAAGGTTGTAAAAGGATATGCCTTGATGCAACCTAGAGTTAGTTTAGATATAGAAGCTACAAATAAGAGTTTGTATAGTCAAATTTTTGCAGGCATTGGTGGATTTGATACTTATAGTGCTATTGTTCCTAATGTTTACCAAGATACTTTTGGAGAAGGTAGTTTTATTGGTAAAGGTATTTATGATTTAAAAGTATTTGATCAAGTATTATCTGGAGTATTTCCTGATAATTTAATTTTAAGTCATGATTTATTGGAGGGTAATTATTTACGTTGTGGTTATGTTTGTGATATTGAATTAGTAGATGATTTTCCTTCTAAGTTTTTAACCGATACCACTAGACATCATAGATGGGCTCGAGGAGATGTTCAAATTATTGGATGGCTTTTACCTTTTGTTCGTAATAAAGAAGGTAAAAAAGTAAAGAATCCAATTAATTTATTAGGTAAATGGAAAATTTTTGATAATATTGTTCGTATGTTTTTATATCCCACATTATTATTAGTGTTATTGTTTGCAGTTTTTTTTGGTATAGAGAATCCTTTATGGTGGATTGGTTTAGTAGTATTAGAAATTGCAGTTCCTGTTTTATTTTTCTTACAAAGTAAGGTTTATCATCGAGATGGTAAAAAAGAAAAAGCTACTATTTATTATAAAAATTTATTATTTGGTGGTAAAAGTTTATTTCTTAGATCGTATATCCTTTTAGCAACTTTACCATTTTATTCTAAGTTATATTTGGATGCTTTCTTTAGAACTATATATCGATTAGTAATTAGTCATAATAATTTACTTAACTGGGTGACTGCTGAAGATGCTGCTAAAAATACGGATTCTAGTATTGCTAGTTATTTAAAGAAATTTACTTTTCATTTAGTATTTAGTTTTATTTTGTTAATGATAGGACTTGTTACTTTTAATGTGTATGCTTGTATCTTAGCTATTATATTTATTACAGCACCATTTGTTTTATATTATGTTAGTCTTGATTTAAATCCACAAAGAATCGAGTTAAAAGATAAAGAAATAGAAGAGGTAAAGGAAATTGCTTATCGTACTTGGTGTTATTTTAAAGATAATTTAAAGAGTGAGTATCATTACTTAATTCCTGATAATTATCAAGAAAACAGAGAAGAAAAATTGGATTTACGTGCTTCTCCTACAGGTATTGGTTTTTCTTTACTTAGTATAGTTAGTGCGGTTGAGTTAGAGTTTATTACATATGAAGAAGCGTGTGAGCTTATTTCTAATATTTTGAAAACTGTTGACTCTTTAGAAAAGTGGCATGGTCATTTATATAATTGGTATGATATTAAGAATTTAAAAGTAATGCATCCTGGTTTTGTGTCTACGATAGATTCTGGTAATTTTATTGCTAGTTTAATCGTTGTACGGGAATTTTTGAAAAAACATAATGATGATGTTGTTTTTAAACGTTGTGATAAATTAATACGTAATGCTAATTTTAAAAAACTATATACAAAACGGGACGTATTTAGTATTGGTTATGATGAATTAGAAGGTCATTTATCTATTTATAATTATAATAAATTTGCTAGTGAGTCTCGTTTGACTAGTTACTTGGCTATTTGTTTGGGAGATGCTCCAAGTAAACATTGGTTTTGTCTAGATAAATCGCTTACTACTTATAAAGGGAGAAAAGGACTTATTTCATGGTCTGGTACCTCTTTTGAATATTTTATGCCACTATTGTTTATGAAAAATTATCCTAATACGTTGTTGGATGAAAGTTATCACTTTGCTAAGTTCTGCCAAAAGGAATATATTGAAAGTGTTTCTAGATCCTTACCATGGGGGATTAGTGAATCTGCTTATAATGAACTTGATAATTCTCTAAATTATAAATATAGGGCATTTTCTACTCCTTATTTAAAAGCAAAAGAAGATAAAGAAAATAGAATCGTTATTTCTCCTTATGCATCTTTGATGGCTATGTCACTTTTTCCAAAAGATGTTTATGATAACTTTGAGAAATTCAAAAAGTTAGATATGGTTGGGGAATATGGTTTTTATGAGTCTTATGATTATGATAATAAGGGTGTAGTAAAAGCATTTTTTGCTCATCATCAAGGCATGAGTTTAGTAGGAATTACTAATTATTTAAAATCTGGTGTTATTCAAGGCTATTTTCATGAAAATGTTAATGTTAAAACATTTGATATATTATTGAAAGAAAAAGTACAGGTACGTACTAGTATTGATATGAAAATGGCAAAATATAAAAAGTATGATTATCATAAAGAAACTATTGAAAATGATATTCGTACATTTAATTATATTTCTTATTTACCAGAAGTTAGTGTTTTATCTAATAAAAAGTATTGTTTACTTATGAATGATCGAGGAGATAGTTTTTCTAGGTATCGAACTTTACAGTTGAATCGTTATCGTAAAGTTACGGAGCAGGATTATGGTATTTTCCTATATATTAAAGATTTAGATACTAATTATATTTGGTCTAATACTTATGCTCCTATGAATAAGAAACCGGATAAGTATGAAGTTGTTTTTGCGGCTGATAAGATTAAATATTTGCGTATTGATGGTAAAATTACTACAAAAACAGAGATTGTTGTTACGAAAAATCATCATGCTGAAATTCGTAAAATTACTTTTAAAAACGAAAGTGATGCTATTAAAAGATTAGAACTTACATCTTATACAGAACCTATTTTATCTGAGAATATGGATGATGTTTCTCATAGAGTATTTAATAGTATGTTTTTATCTAGTATGTATGATAGTGATAGTAATTCTTTGATTGTTCGAAGAAAAAGCAGGAATGATACTAATATTAATAGTTATATGTTACATCGTTTATTAGTAGATGATCCTCTTAGTGAATATAGTTATGAGACTGAGCGTAAAAATTTCTTGGGTCGTAATCAAACAATGCAAAATCCTAAGGGGTTATATACTAGTCTTAGTAATACGGCAGGTACTAATCTAGATCCAGTTCTTAGTATTCGAAATACTATAGAGGTTTTACCTAATAGTTCTACTACTGTTTATTTAATTACTGGTTTTGGACGTAGTATGGAACAAATACAGGATATTATTTCATCTTATGGTGATGATACTTCTATTGAAAAAGCATTTAAAGTTTCTACTTTGATGAATGTTATTAATACTAAGAATCTAAATATTACTGGTAGTGATATGAGAACTTATAATATTATGCTTAATTATTTATATCAGACTACTAGACTTTCTGTTACTGAAGAGAGAATGGATTTATTAAGACGAAATGCTTTAGGACAATCTAGTCTTTGGAAATTTGGTGTTAATGGGGATCGGCCAATTATATTAGTAGAAATTACTGATATTGCTGATTTAACCTTTGTTTATGATGTATTGAAAGCATTCGAATATTATAAAAATAATTCTATTTTTGTAGATGTTATGATTATTAATAGTGAATCTAGTCAGTATGCTAAGATTATTAAGAAGGAAATTGATGATGAACTTTATCGTATGTATACTTTAAATAGTTTTTATCATATTCCAGGTTCTGTTACTGTTGTTGATGGTAGTATTTTAACGCGTGAAGAGAAGAGTTTACTTTATATGGTTGCTAGACTTAGTTTCTTTATTAAGGATCATTATTCATTAGCTGATGCTGTTGCTGAGTTACAAAAAAATAATAAGGTTAGTGATTATAAGAAATCAGAAGTAGAGGTGCATAGTGAAAAACATTCTCATGAAAAGTTAACTTTTGATAATGGATTTGGAGGATTTAAAAATCATGGTAGTGAGTATGTTGTTTATAATCCTAATACACCTACACCATGGAGTAACATTATTGCAAATAGAAATTTTGGTACTATTATTACTAATAATGGTTGTGGATATACTTATGCTTATAATTCAGGAGAGTTTAAGATTACTTCTTGGACGAATGATATGGTTGCTAATGATAAATCGGAAGGTTTTAAATTTAATGGTCGATTATTCGATCCTATGAGGTGTACTCATGGATTTGGTTATAGTGTTTTAGAAAGTGAAAATGAGGAGTTAAAGAAAGAAATTACTGAGTTTGTTGCTTTAGAAGATACAGTTAAATTTTATTTAATTAAACTTACTAATAAACTTTCTAAAGCAATAGATGTTGATATTGATTTTTGGATTAATCCAGTGTTTGGTAATTTTGAGGAAAAAACTGCTAGACATATTTTAACGGAATTTATGGGAAATGATAATTATTTAAAACTTCGTAATGTTTATAGTGCTACTTATAGTGATGTATGTGTATTTATGTCTACAGATTTAGGAATTGATTCTACTGTTAATGATAAGATTTTGGTTAAGAGTATTCATAGTAAGATTCATTTAGAACCTGGTAGTCATGATACGTGTGTATTTGTTCTTGGTAGTAGTATGAATGGAGAAGAAATACCACAGATGCTTTCTAAGGTTGCTAGTGTTAAACATGCTAAAAGTGAATTGAAGGCTGTTAAAGATTATTGGAAGAAGACTTTGAATACAGTACATGTCGAGAGTCCTGATGATAGTTTTAATTATATGGTTAATGGTTGGTATTTATATCAAGCTATGTCGTCACGTATTTTGGCACGTGCTGGCTTTTATCAAGTGAGTGGTGCTTTTGGTTATCGTGATCAATTGCAGGATTCTATGAATATTGTATTAGTTCGTCCTGATCAAGCAAGAAGACAAATTATTATTAATGCTGCTCATCAGTTTGAACAAGGAGATGTTTTGCATTGGTGGCATGAAAAGAATCGTTTTGGACTTCGTAGTCGTTATAAGGATGATTATTTGTGGCTTGTATATGCTACTTCTAGGTATTTAGAAAATACAAATGATTATTCTATTTTGGAAGAGGAAATTCCTTATGTTGTTGGAGAAGAACTTAGTAATTATGAAAATGAGAAAGGTATGGTATTTTCTTATTCTGATAATAAAGAAACTTTACTTGCGCATTGTTTAAAATCTCTTCATTTAGCTATGAATTCCTTAGGAAGTCATGGGTTACCATTAATGGGTGGTGGTGACTGGAATGATGGTATGAATAAAGTTGGTATTAAAGGGAAAGGTGAAAGTGTTTGGTTAGGATTCTTCTTATATCAAGTAATTAATCAATTTATGGCTTTTATGAAGATTTATGATAAGAAATTTAAATTAAAAGAGTTTAGGGATTTTAATGATAAATTAAAAAATAATTTGAATAAGAAAGCTTGGGATGGTAATTATTACTTAAGAGCATATTTTGATAATGGAGATAAGCTTGGTAGTCATGAAAATAGAGAATGTAAGATTGATTTAATATCTCAAAGTTTTGCTATTTTAAGTAATGTTGCTTCTAAAGATAGAGTACAGAAAGTTATAACAGCTGTTGAGGAAAATTTAGTTGATGATAAGAATAAGATTATTAAATTACTTACACCACCATTTGAAAAATCATTAAATAATCCTGGTTATATTATGAATTATCCAAAAGGACTTCGTGAAAATGGTGGACAATATACACATGCAACTTCTTGGTATATTATGGCACTTATTCAGACTGGTTATTATGATAGAGCATATCGTTATTATCAGATGATTAATCCTGTTAATCGTAGTTTAGATCAGGAATGGGTAGAAAAATATGCAGTAGAGCCATATGTCGTTGCAGCTGATATATATTCTAATGAACGTTATCCTGGTAGAGGTGGATGGACTTGGTATACGGGTACTGCTGGATGGTATTATTATGTTGGTATTAGTGAAATTATTGGACTTAAAAAGCATGGTGAAGAATTGACAATTACTCCTAATATACCAATTGCTTGGGATGGATTTAAATTAGATTATACTTATATGGATACTATTTATCATATTGAAGTAATTAAATCTAAAAAAGAAATTGTTACTTTAGATGGTAAAAAATGTACTGTAGGTATTATTCCACTTGTTAATGATGGATGTGAACACGAAGTTATAGTTCATTTTATTGCTGGATAGAAAACGATTAGCCATTGGTTTAGTTATAAATTGAAAAATTAAGTGTCCGAAAAGGGCAAAAAAAAAGACACATAGAATTACCTATGATACAATGTAAGTGCGAATTAACATTGGAGGTAATTAATATGTGTCTTTTAAATTATAACAGAAATAA
>DVGU01000051.1 GCA_018712565.1 Candidatus Faecimonas gallistercoris | reverse complement strand
GCTTATATATTGAGTGTGCCTAAGAGCACGTAACAGTTATTATACTGTTTTGGCAAACTATTTCAAGTGAGGTTTGCTTTTTTTGTTATTTTAAGGTTAGGTTGCGGACGAAGTCTGCCGTATGCTATAATATAGATGTATGTATAGGAATACTGAAATAGGGGATAGGTGATTATATGGGTCTTTTTTTTAAGTCTGATTGAAAATCACTAAATTAAATTTAGTAAATTTTAGAAATTATTCTACTTTGTCTATAAAACTGGCTGATGAGATGAATATTTTTGTTGGAGATAATGCACAGGGTAAGACAAATATTTTAGAGGCAATTACTTTTTTGTCACTTAGTAAATCGCATAGATTAGGAGTACACCCTGATGTTATTATGTTTAATAAAAAGAAAGCAAAAATAAAAGGAGTAGTTAAAAAAGATAAAATTATATCTAAATTAGAAATTGATTTGTCGGATAAAGAGAAAAAACTTTTTATTAATCAAACAGAGATTAAAAAAGTTGCTGATTATATTTCAAATTTAAATATTATTGTATTTTCACCTGATGACTTGGAGATTATAAAAGGATCTCCTAGTGTGCGTAGAAATTTACTAAACATACAGCTTTCACAAATTTCTAAAGTTTATTTAAATATTTATAATGAGTATAATAAACTGTTGCGAACTAGAAATGAGTATTTAAAGGTTTTGTTTCAAAATTCTATTGCCGATGCTAGTTATTTAGATATTATTACTGATAAATTAATAGAAAAAGCAATATTTATTTATCAAAAAAGAAGAGAATATATTGATTTAATTAATGAGAAAATTGATTTTTATTATCAGTCTATTAATGGTGAATCTGGTTTATTTGTTAAATATCAACCTAATATTGAATTTTCTTCTTATGATAGTGAGGATATGAGAAAGGTATTAAAACATTATTATAAAAAAAATTATAAGAAGGAGTTAAATTATGGAATGACGCTTGTTGGTCCTCATAGAGATGATTTTTCCTTTTTGTTATGTTCAAAAGATTTAAAACTTTATGGATCTCAAGGACAACAAAAAACAGCAGTTTTAGCTTATAAATTATCAGAAATTCCAATATTTGAAAGCTTTTTAGATACTAAACCAGTGTTGTTATTAGATGATATTTTTAGTGAATTAGATTTAAAAAAAAGAAATCGACTTTTAAAATTAATTCATATAGGTATTCAAAGTATTATTACAACTACAGATTTAAAAAATATTAATAAAAAATATTTGATTGATGCTTATATATACAATGTAAAAAATGGAAAAGTGGAAAGAAAGTAGGGAATTATATGAATGGAGAAAAAGTAAAAAAGGAATATGATTCTTCGTCAATACAAGTATTAGAAGGATTAGAAGCAGTTCGTAAAAGACCTGGTATGTATATTGGTACTACTAGTTCTAGAGGTCTTCATCATTTAGTATGGGAGATTGTTGATAATGCGATTGATGAAGCCTTGGCTGGATTTTGTACTCATATAGAGGTGGAAGTTGGTAAAAAAAATACAATTACTGTTAAAGATAATGGGCGAGGAGTTCCTGTGGAGATTCACCCTAAAACTGGTAAGAGTACTGTGGAAACTGTATATACAGTATTGCATGCTGGTGGAAAATTTGGTGGTGGTGGATATAAGGTTTCTGGAGGTCTTCATGGTGTAGGAGCTAGTGTTGTTAATGCTTTGTCAGAATGGATGGAAGTTCGAGTTTATAAGAATGGCAATGTTTATTATCAACGCTATGTAAATGGTGGTCATCCAGAGGATGAATTAAAAATAATTGGTAATTGTGATGATGATAGAACTGGTACTACAGTTACATTTAAACCTGATCCAGAAATTTTTACTGATACTACAGTTTATGATTATGATATATTAAAGACTAGACTTCGTGAACTTGCTTTTTTGAATCGAGGACTAAGAATTACTCTTTATGATTTAAGAGAAGATGATGTTTCGGATACTTTTTGTTATGAAGGTGGAATTAGCGAATATGTTGCTATGTTAAATAAAGATAAAAAAGCTATTCATGATACTATTATTGATTGTATGGGAGTAGAAAAAGATATTTCTTTAGAAGTTGCTTTACAATACAACGAGTCTTATAATTCTAATATTTATTCGTTTGTTAATAATATTAATACTCCAGAAGGTGGTACTCATGAAGATGGTGTTAGAAGAGCTTTAACTCGTATTTTAAACAAATATGCTACTTCTAATGGTATCTTAAAAAGTAATGATGGTTCTTTGACAGGAGATGATGTTAAAGAAGGACTTACAATGATTGTTTCTATTAAACATCCGAATCCTCAGTTTGAAGGTCAAACTAAGACAAAACTTGGTAATAGTGAATGTAGAGGTATTGCCGATAGAATATTTTCTGCAGCTTTTGAAAGATTTTTAATGGAAAATCCTGATCAAGCACGTATTATTATTGAAAAGAGTATGACGGCTTCTCGTGCTAGAGTTGCGGCAAAACGTGCTAGGGAATTAACTCGTAGAAAAGGGGATTTAGATATTACTAATTTCTATGGTAAACTTTCTGATTGTAAGAGTAAAGATTCTTCAGAATGTGAAATATTCTTAGTCGAGGGAGATTCTGCAGGTGGTTCTGCTATTAAAGGTAGAGATAGTATGAGACAAGCAATTTTGCCTTTACGTGGTAAGATTTTAAATGTTGAAAAAGCTAGACTTGATAGAGCACTTGCTAATGAAGAAATTCGTACTATTATTACAGCTTTTGGAACTGGAATAGGAGACGATTTTGATTTAAGTAAGTTAAGATATGACAAAATTATTATTATGACAGATGCTGATGTTGATGGCTCTCATATTCGTGTATTATTACTTACCTTGTTTTATCGTTTCTTTAGACCGATTGTTGAGGCTGGTCATGTATATGCAGCACAACCTCCTTTATTTGTTATTAAGCATGGTAAGAATATTAAGTATGTGCTTAATGAACAAGAGCGTGATGAATATTTAGCAACTCTTTCTCCAAATACTAAGTATGATATTATGCGTATGAAAGGTTTAGGAGAAATGGATGCAGAGGAGTTAAATGAGACGACTATGGATATTGAAAAACGTGTATTACGTCAAATTACGGTTGAAGATACTATGGCTGCGGATGAGACATTTTCGAAATTAATGGGAGAAGAAGTTGCTCCTAGACGAGAATTTATAGAGGAAAATGCTGTCTATGTACAGAATTTGGATATTTAGGGAGGTAAGAGAGAATGGATAGATTAGAACAAAATAATATTGTTAATGAAGTAAGGGATTCTTTTCTAGAATATTCGATGAGTGTTATTGTATCCCGTGCTTTACCTGATTTAAGAGATGGTTTAAAGCCTGTTCATAGACGTATTTTATATTCTATGTATGAATCTGGTTATACGCCTGATAAACCGCATAAAAAGAGTGCTAGAATTGTCGGAGATGTTATGGGTAAATATCATCCGCATGGTGATTCTAGTATTTATGAGGCTATGGTTCGTATGGCTCAAGACTTTTCATATCGCTATATGTTAGTGGATGGTCATGGTAACTTTGGTAATATTGAGGGGTATGGTGCAGCAGCAATGCGTTATACCGAGTCCCGTTTATCTAAGATTTCTTTGGAATTGTTAAGAAATATTAATAAAGATACGGTTAATTTTATTCCGAACTTTGATGAATCTGAAAAAGAACCTGAAATTTTACCTTCTAGATTTCCTAATATTTTGGTAAATGGTACGATGGGAATTGCTGTTGGTATGGCTACAAATATTCCACCACACAATTTAAAAGAGGTTATTGATGGTTGTATTGCTTATATTGATAATCCTGATATTGATGTAGATGGATTGATGCAATATATTAAAGGACCTGATTTTCCTACTGGTGCAACTATTTTAGGTAATAGTGGTATTAAAAAGGCATATGAGACAGGTAGAGGAAGTATTACTATTCGGAGTAAAGCTAGAATTGAAGAAAAAAATGGTAGACATTATATTATTGTTGATGAGGTCCCATATGGTATTAATACGCTAGAACTAAAGAATAAGGTGGCTGATTTAGTTCATAATAAAGTTATTGATGGTATTACAGATTATCATACTGATTTAAAAGATGGTATCAAGATTACAATTACTTTAAAGAAAGATGCTAATCCTCAAGTAGTACTTAATAATTTATATAAACATACTGCATTTCAGACAAATTATGGTATTATTTTCTTAATGCTTGATCAAGGTGTCCCAAAAACGTTGGGATTAAAGGATATTATTGCTAAATATATTGATTATCAAAAGGAAATAATTATTCGTCGTACAAAGTTTGATTTAGCAAAAGATGAGGCTAGAGCTCATATTTTAGAAGGGTTAAAGATTGCTTTAGATCATATTGATGAGATAATTCAGTTAATTAAATCAGCAAAAAATGATGAAGAAGCTATGACTGGCCTTAGAAATAATTATAAGTTATCTGAAGCTCAAGCTCAGGCTATTTTAGAAATGAAATTAAGACGTTTAACTGGTTTGGAAAGAGATAAAATTGAGAAGGAATTGCAAGAGTTACTTGCTGAAATTGAAGAGTTGAAGTCTATTTTAGCTAGTGAGGCTAAGGTGTTACAGATTATCAAAGATGAAATGACGGAAATAAAGAATAAATTTGGAGATGAACGCCGTACGGATATTGATATGACAGCAATTGAGTATATTGAAGATGAATCGTTGATTCCGGTAGAGGATATTATTGTAACATTAACACATAAAGGATATATTAAACGTTTAAATGCTGATACTTATAAGACACAAAATCGTGGTGGAGTTGGAATCAAAGGTATGGCTACAAATGAAGAAGATTTTGTTGAACAATTAATATCAATGAAAACGCATGATTATATTTTGTTCTTTTCCAATCGTGGTAGAATTTATCGTATGAAAGGATATGAGATTCCTGAATTTAGTAGACAGTCAAAAGGTTTACCTATTATTAATTTATTACCATTGGAAAAAGAAGAAAACATTAGTTCGATAATTTCTCTATCTGTGGAGAATGAAGATCAAAAATATATTGTTTTTGTAACTAGAAATGGCTTAGTTAAACGTACTGAATTGTCTGAATTTGATAATATTCGTAAAAGTGGAAAGATTGCTATTGGTTTAAAAGAAGATGATGAATTGATTTATGTTGGTGTTACTAGTGGAAATGATGAGATAGCAATTGGAGCTAATAATGGACGAATGGTTCGCTTTAATGAATCAGAAGTTCGTGTTATGGGACGTAGCGCTTCTGGTGTTAAAGGAATAGAATTAGAAAATAGTCATGTTATTGGTGCAGAAGTTATTAAACCTGGACAATTAATACTTATTGTTACAGAAAATGGTTATGGTAAGAAATCTGAAATAGAAGAGTATCGTTTGACTCATCGTGGCAGTAAGGGTGTTAAAGCGTTAAATATAACGGATAAAAATGGAATGATGGTTGCTTTAAATTGTGTTAATTCTGAGGGTAATTATGATTTAATGATTATTACTGATAATGGTATTATTATTAAATTACCTTTAAATCAAGTTTCAACACTTAAGAGAGCTACTCAAGGAGTTAGGTTAATTCATTTGAAAGATAATCAGAAAGTATCTACAGTGGCAGTTGTGGAAAATGCTGATAATTCGGAAGCAGATGATATGCAAGACGAGGTTGTGGAAAAAAATAATTCTGAAATAAATAACGCATAACAAAACAATAATTTGATTGTTAATATGATTTATTATGAAATTAAAGAGATTTTATTTTGAATCTCTTTTTTATTTTGCGTATATATTTTATTATATATCAACGTAATAATTGCAATTCATTTTTATCAATTGCGTTTTTTAGCACTAACACCTGTGGAAAATTATATTTCACTGTCATTTTTAAAATTATTTCCCGGGAAATAATTTTAATGTTTATTAGTATTTTTTTGTTTATGAGTTAATTTATATTTTAGCTTTATGTTTCATTGAAGTGTTGATTTTAAATATTTTAAATTATATGATTATATTTATTTTTTTATTCATTGTTTTATATATTTATGAATTTATTCGTTTAATGTTTTATACATAATTTGTATAAATAGTGTTAATAAAATTTAATTGTAAAATATTATGCTCTATTTTTAATGTGTTTTAAATGTTATTGTTAATTTATATATGTTGTTTAAATTGCTTTTTGAATGATATTAGGTTGTATATAAATATTTGTTTATGTTTACTTATTATTGTTTGGAAAAATGAATTTTTTCTATTTTTATGTTTGTAATGGGAGTTTATATAGTACTTATTATGATTTTATGATTATGTTCCACGTGGAACGTATATTAATGTTTACTTAATTGAAATTGTATTTTATTTTGTTAATGATTCTTTGCGTATGAAGTTTCGGTAGGATTTAGTTACATAGTATTTATTTTTTTCTTAAAAAAATTTTTAATAAAAGTAGGTGGTATATGTTTAATGTTTTATGTTTCACGTGGAACTATGTACTTTTAACCTATATACAATTTTTTTGTTTATATAAGTAGTAAATAAAATGATCTTATTATTTAGTTTAATTAATTTAACAATTGGCAGTCTGATATTGATTATTGAAATTTGAATAATAAATACGATATTTAATAAAAGTACAGTTTGTTCTATTCATAATTTTACTTTTAAAATACTTATTTTTTTATTATTGTTTTCTTATAAGTAATAGTACTTTATTATTAAATATTCTTATTTGTGTTTTTTTTATGTTATAATTGATTTGCTTTTTTTGTTTTTTATAGCTTTAAATATTTTGTTTATACTAATTAATAGTTTATTTTTTTTATCTATTTTTACTTGGTATAGAAATACTTATTTTATACTATTTGAATTATTTATGCTTAGTATCGTAAATTATAATTTAAAAGAATAATGTTTCACGTGGAACTATTAAAATATTGTTTACAAATATGAATGTTTATATTACAATGTTTGTAGTGCAATAAAAGTACTAGAAACAGGTCAGGACTGGAAAGTAGCAGCCTTAATAGTCAACTTTTATGTGCACTTTTCTTTTGAGGTGAAATTATGAATTTGAAATTTATGGATTTAGCAATTGAAGAAGCCATAAAAGCTTTTGAAGAGGGTGAGGTTCCTATTGGGTGTGTTATTGTATGTGAAAACCGTGTGATTGCAGCAGCTCATAATATGAAGGAACGAATGCAATGTGCTACTAAGCATGCAGAAATATTAGCTGTGGAGAAAGCATCTGAAATATTTTGCAACTGGAGGTTGGATAACTGTGATGTATATATTACATTAGAACCCTGTCCAATGTGTGCTAGTGCTTTAAAGCAAGCGAGAGTTAGACACATTTTCTGTGGATTATCTAATTCTGATGCTAATAATTTTAAAATTATATCTGAAATTTTAAAAAAAGATAAGAATAATTCAGGGGTTTCAATTACTAATGATTTAGCTGTGGAAAAAGTTAAAATTCTTATGAAAAAATTTTTTGAAAATAGGAGAAATAGTTAGAAAAATTCTCTTTTTTTTGTGATATAATAATGATGTTTATTGGAGGAATGTCTATGTATCAAGCTTTATATAGAAAATATAGACCTCAGACATTTGATGATGTTGTAGGACAGAGTTCTATTGTTAAGGTCTTAAAAAATTCGGTTGAAATGCGTAAATTTTGTCATGCTTATATGTTTTTTGGCCCTAGAGGAACAGGAAAAACTTCTTTATCAAAAATTTTTGCTAAAGCTGTTAATTGTTTAGATCTTATTGATGGTAATCCTTGTGGAAAATGTAAAAATTGTTTGATTTCTAGTGAAAAAGAATGTATTGATATTTTGGAAATTGATGCTGCTTCTAATAATGGTGTTGATGAAATAAGAGAGCTACGTAATAAAATTAATTTGGTTCCTGCTGAATTAAAATATAAAGTTTATATTATTGATGAAGTTCATATGCTGTCGATTGGTGCATTTAATGCTTTATTGAAAACTTTGGAGGAGCCTCCTGAACATGCTATTTTTATTTTAGCTACAACGGATCCTCAGAAGGTCCCTGAAACAATCATTTCTCGTTGTCAGTGCTTTTCTTTTCAAAGAATTTCTGTTGAAATGCTTTTTCAAAGATTAAAATATGTTTGTAGTCAGGAAAATATTTTGATTGAAGATGATGTTTTACGGGAAATTGCTATTGCTTCAGATGGTGGGATGAGAGATTCATTAAGTATGTTGGATAAATTAAGTTCTTATACAACTGAATTGATAACTATGGATATTTATACACAATTAAATGGTTTAATTACTAAGAAGGATTTGAAAAAATTTTCTGATTTTATTTTAAATGGTGATTTTAAATCTGTTTTGAATTTACTTGATGAATATAATTCGATGGGGAAAAATTTAGTTCAGATTATTTCTCAACTTATGTATTATTTACGTGATTTATTAGTTGATTATTATATTAATAAAAGTGATATTGGTTATGATATTTCTCTTGTGGAAAAGCTTATTACAAATATTAACGAAAAAATGTTCGATATTAAAAAAAGCGGTAATCCTAAAATATATATTGAAGTTTTATTACTTAATTTCATGTCTGATTTAAATGAAAGTGATTCTTTCACTGTAAAAAATATTTCTGAGAAGAAATATAACAATAATTATTATAATTCTAATAGTAATTGTGATACACATGAGCTAGGTTCTGATTTTAATGAAAAGTCTTCTGAAGTGTCTATTGATACTTTTAACTTGAAAAAAGATGAAAAATTGAAAAATCATGTTGATAATTCTTTGAATGACTTTGATGTTCAAAAAGATTCTGATACTTTTTTGCAAAAGCAAGATATGTTGCCTTCGAATAATAGTATTGTTAATTTGGATGAGATTATAAAAGCGCGTATTAATAATGCTTTTGCCTTGGCAAATAAGAAAATTTTATCACAAGAGATTGATAAGTTGAAACTTCTAAATGATTATACTTTTGATCAGAATATTGGATATCTTGTATGTGAAATTTTAAATTCCAAATTTCGTGTGGCTAGTGAGGATATTATTGTTTTAAGTTATGAATATGATTCAATTGTAAAACAAAATTTAGAAAATTTAGAAAAGATGGAGAATGTATATAATGATTTAACTTCTTCTTCTAAAAAGTTTGCTATTATAACCGATGATGAATGGGATAAATTAAAAAATGAATTTATTCAAAAATTAAAAAAAGGTGAGCATTATCAGGTTTATGATGAGCCGGAGAAAAAGTTTAAAATTGAAGAAAATGATGATATAATAGTTGATGAAGCCACTCTATTGTTTGGTGATATTGTAGAAATTGATTAAAGGAGAATGTTTATGAATATACAAGCAATGATGAAACAAGCACAAAATTTACAAAAAGAGATGATGAAGGTAAAAGAGGAAATCGATTCTACTGAGTTTATTGGTGAAAGTTCTCTTGTTAAAGTAACTATTAAAGGAACTAAAGAAGTAGTAAAAATTGAAATTGATAAATCTAATTCCTTAGATGCTGATGATTTAGAAATGTTGGAAGATATGATTGTAGTTGCTATGAATACTGCAATGAAAAAAGTGGATGAGATGACTGAAAAGAAAATGGGAAAATTTGGTAATATTCCGGGATTATTTTAACATATTTTATGTATCCTAACAGTATAAAAAATTTAATAGAATCTTTTAAGTTTTTACCTGGAATTGGTGAAAAAACAGCGGAACGTTTAGCTTTTTCTGTTTTGAATTTAGAAGAAGAACAGGTAAAACTTTTTTCTGATAGTATTTTATCAGTAAAAGAAAAAATTCATTCTTGTCCTAATTGTAATACTTTGACTGATTCAGATCTTTGTTTTGTTTGCTCTGATAAAACACGTGATAGAAATGTTTTATGTGTAGTGGAAGATACAAAAAATGTATTTGTTTTTGAAAAACTTGCGACGTTTCATGGAATGTATCATGTCTTAGACGGATTGATTTCTCCGTTGGATGGGATTAATCCAGAAGATATTGGGTTAGATAAGTTAATTGATAGAATAAAAAATGAGCACTTTAATGAAGTTATTTTTGCATTTCGTCCTAGTATTGAGGGAGAAACAACTTCTCTTTATATCAAACGTGTTCTAGAAGGGATGGGTGTTGTTGTTACACGCCTTGCTAGTGGTGTTCCTATGGGTGCCGATATGGAATATGTTGATAGTTTAACATTAGAACGAGCATTAAATGATAGAAAAGAAATTGAATAAAAGATTTATTTTTTCATATTTTTAAGCAAGGAGAGAAAATATGAAAAATATAGTAAGTTTAATGAAAAAAATAATTATAAGTGGGTTTCTTTTATATGGATATAATTTAATTGCAGTTAATTTTAATATGATTTTACCAATTAATGTAATAACTTTATTTTCTGTTACTTTTCTTGGTACTCCTGCATTATTTGCTCTGGTTTTATTTAGAATTTTATTTTTATAGTTTTTGTTTATTATGAATTTTATCTGTGTAATAGGATTATATTATATAAATTATATCTTTATTTATAAGTGGTGGTTTGAATAATGTGAAAGGAATGAAACTTAATATGAATGATTTAACATGTACTCAAAAACAATTTGTTAGTTATGTCGAAGCAATTATGCATTCTAATAAGTTATCTCATTCCTATTTGATTGAAGTCGGGGATTCTTTATTGGAGTTTCCTTTTGTTTTGTCATTTGTAAAAATGATATTATGTCCTGAAGAAGTGAAAAAAGTGTCAAATCTTAACTGTTCTCATTGCAATGTTTGTCGATTAATTGAAAATGGTAATTTTCCTGATTTGGAAATTATTGAATCTGAAGGTGCACAAATTAAGAAAAATCAGTTAGTATCTTTAAAAGATGATTTTCAGAAAAAATCATTAATTGGTAAAAGAAGAGTTTATGTTATTATGAATGCGGAAAAATTGAATCCTTCTTCTGCAAATACTATTTTAAAATTTTTGGAGGAGCCTAGTGATGATGTAATTGCTATTTTATTGACTCAAAATCGATATCAAGTATTAGATACTATTTTGTCTAGGTGTCAAGTTTTATCTTTAATGGATACATCATTTAGTGTTGATCTTGATTTGAATGTTGTTCAATTTATTAAATATTTAATAGATGGAGATTCTTTATTTATTCATTATAAGAAAATATATGAAGATATTTTGCCTGATAAAGTTGTTGCTAAGAATATTTTTGAATTAATTGAAAAAGTATTTGTTTATTGTTTGTCATTATCTACAAATGATTTAGAGAATCATGACTTATCTTTTTTGAAAAGCTGTGATAAAAAGTGTATTTTGATGTATATTACAATTATTGAAGAAGAAATTCCTAAATTAGTGTATAATATTAATTATAAGTTGTGGCTTAGCTCTATTTTTTCTCGGTTTGTGGAGGTGTGATAAATGCAGAAGGTTGTTTTAGTAAGTTTTAAAGTGACAAAAAAAATAGGGTGTTATGATCCTAAGGAATTTACATTAGCTATTAATGATAATGTCGTTGTTGAAACAGAATCTGGTTTAGATGTTGCAGTCGTTAAGAAAGCACCATATATGGAAAAAGATGAAAACTTACCTTTAGAATTGAAACCAATTTTAAGAAAAGCTACAAAGGAAGATATGAAAATAGTTAAGCAGAATTTAGAGAAATCTATTAAAGCTTTGGATGTTGCAAAGAAATATAGTAAACAATTATCATTAAATATGAATTTTGTTGATTGTTACTATACTTTTGATAGAAATCAATTAATATTTTCTTTTGTTTCTGATGGACGTGTAGATTTTAGGGAATTGGCTAAGAAGTTAGCTCAAAAATATAAAACACGTATTGAATTAAGACAGATTGGAGTTCGTGATAAAGCTAAGAAAATAGGTGGTTTAGGGCCATGTGGTTTGTTCTTATGTTGTCATACTTTTTTAACTGATTTTAATAGTGTTTCAATTAATATGGCTAAGAATCAATTTTTAGCTTTGAATCCTTCAAAAATTAATGGTATTTGTGGGAGATTGTTATGTTGTTTAAATTATGAGAATGATCTTTATACAGAACTAAAAAAAGGATATCCAAAGATTGGATCTGTAATAGAGACAGAATCTGGTAGGGGAAAAGTATCTTCTATTGATGTTTTTAATGGTGTTTTTCATGTTGATTTAAGAGAAAAAGGTTTTATTGAGATAAAAAAGGAAGATTATCATGGAAGTATTGAATGATATTTTAGGGTATCCTAATAGGAAAATATATCAAAATAATGAATTTTTTTCTTTTTCTTTAGATAGTATTATGCTTGCTAATTTTGTGACTATACGAATGCGTGATAAAAAAATTATAGATTTAGGTACTGGCAATGGTGTAATTCCCTTGATATTATCTCTTCGTACAAATAAAAAAATAATTGGTGTTGAAATTCAACCTGAACTTTTTAATTTAGCTTTTAACTCTGTTTTATATAATCATTTGGAAAATCAAATATCTATTATTTGTTCTGATATGAAGGATTATGTTACTCGTGATACCATTGAACAATATGATGTAGTTACTTGTAATCCTCCTTATTTTAAAGTGAATGATAAGAATTACTTTAATGAAAATCGTTGGAAGACTATTGCTAGACATGAGGTTAAAATATCGTTAGAAGAAGTTGTAATGGTTGCTAGTAAGTTATTGAAAAATAATGGTACTTTTGCTATAGTGCATCGAACAGAAAGATTATTTGAAATATTTGAAATGTTTAGAAAATATCATATAGAGCCTAAACGTGTTCGTTTCGTTCATGAATTTGTTAGTAAACCTTCAACGTTAGTTTTGATAGAAGGTGTAAAATTTGGAAATTTGGGATTGAAAGTAGAACCACCTTTTATTATGAAAAAGGAAAATGGTAGATATTCTTCAGAGTATGAACAAATTTTAGTTGAGGTGAAGTCTTGTGAGACAGAGTAGTTATGATGGTAGTGCTAGTTTATATTTGATTCCAACACCGATTGGTAATTTGGATGATATTACAGTGAGGGCATTAAAAACTTTGAAAATGGTAGATTTTGTTTTATGTGAAGATACTAGGGAAAGTAGTAAGTTACTTAATCATTTTCATATTAAGAAAAAACTTGTTAGTTGTCATGAATATAATGAAGATAAGATTAAGGATTATGTAATTTCTTCTTTAAAAAATGGTAAAAATATAGGATTAATTACTGATCAGGGTTCTCCTGTTGTAAGTGATCCAGGGTACGTTGTTTCTAAGGCCGTTATAAACTATCATTTAAATGTTATTGCTCTTCCTGGTGCTACAGCTTTTGTTCCTGCTTTAACATCATCAGGAATTTGTCCTTCTCCATTTTTGTTTTATGGATTTTTACAGACAAAAGAGTCTAAAATAAAGTCTGAACTTATGAGTTTAAGCAGACTTCCTTATACATTGATTTTTTATGAAGCTCCACATCGTATTGAAAAAACTTTAAGGTATATGTCAGATATTTTTGGTAATCGTAATATTAGTATTCATAGAGAAATTTCAAAGTTGCACGAAGAGATTTGTCGTGGTACAATACAAGAACTAATTCCAATCGTTTCTCAATTAAAGGGTGAATTTGTACTTATTGTTGATGGAAATCATGAGATTATAGATTATTCTGATATGACAATTTTAGAACATGTGCAACTTTATTTAGAAGATGGTATGAGTGAAAAGGATGCTATTAAAGTTGTTGCTAAAGAAAGAGGTGTTGCAAAATCTATTGTTTATAAAGAATATCATCAAAATAAGAGGTAAATTATTTCCTGGGAAATAATTTTGGATAATGAATAAGATTATTTGATGATAATAAATGAGTAGTTAGATACATAACTCTTTTCTTATATGATAATATAATAAGAAGAATTAAGAGGTGAAATCATGAAATTAATTGTTGGTCTTGGGAATCCGGGTAAAGAGTATGAATGGACGAGGCATAATATAGGTTTTTCGTTTATTGATTATTATTTAAGTAAAAAAAATATAAGTATTATTTGGAAAAGTAAATTTCAGGGACTTTATTTTGAAACTAATATTAATGGTGAGAAAGTTTTGTTTTTGAAGCCACAGGCTTATATGAATTTATCTGGTATAGTTGTTGAGAAATTTGTTCATTTTTTTAAGATAAAAATATCTGATATTTTAGTTATTAGTGATGATTTAGATTTAAATGTGGGAAATTATAAACTTAAAGAAAGAGGTTCTTGTGGTGGTCATAATGGACTTAGAAATATTGAATTATGTATACATACACGTGAATATAAAAGGTTAAAAATAGGAATTTCTAATGATAAGAGTCGAGAAACTAAGGATTATGTTTTAGAAAGTTTTTCTAAAGATGAAAAAAAAGTATTAAATGATTTATTTTCTGAATTAGTTAATGTACTTGATGATTATTTTTATACAGATTTTTCATTATTGATGAATCGGTATAATCGTAAAAATAGGTGATATTATGAATGTATTTCAAAAATTAGGAAATATTGAATTGAAAAAGAACATGGGTATTTCTGGTCTTACTGATGAATTTTTTTGTGTTCTTTTATATTCTACTTTTTTAAATCAAAATAAAAATATATTAGTTGTTGTTAATTCTTTATATGAGGCTAATCAATTATATTCTTCTATGACTAATTATACGGATGATGTTTATTTATTTCCTATGGATGATTTTTTAACTAGTGAAGCTTTGGCTGTTAGTCCTGAACTTCAATATAATCGTTTAGCAACTATTCATACTATTTTAGAAAAAAAGTGTATTGTTATTACTAATTTGATGGGTTATTTAAGATTTTTACCTTCTAAGGAGAAATATCAACAGTTTTTTGTGGAACTTTCTGTAGGAAAAGAGTTTAATCCACAGAAATTAGTGGAAAAGTTAGTTCAAGCAGGATATACTCGTGATACGATTGTTAATAAATCTGGTGAATTTGCAGTTCGTGGATTTATTATTGATATTTTTCCTGTGGAAAATGATAAACCTATTAGAGTAGAGTTTTTTGATGATGAAATAGAATCCATTCGTTTTTTTGATTGTGATACACAGAAATCGTTGTCAAATATTTCATCTATCTTAATTCGTCCTTGTACAGAATTTTTAACTGATAAAAAAGTCTTAGAAGAAGAATGCTTTAAACAGAAATACTTACCTATGTATGAAAAGGTATCATCTATTTTAGAGTATTTAGATTCTGCTATTACATTTTTTAAAGATTATGAACAATTGAAAGTTAGTTTTCATCAAATTATGGAAGAAGTAATGACTTATCAAAGTTCTAAGGATATTAAGTTTACAGGTCAATATATGTTTGATTTTAATTCAATTTCTGTAGAGTTTCCTATTTATTATATGAGTATTGATAGGTATGAAGCTTTAAATGTTGTTGATTTAGGAGTTCGTACGATTAATAATTTTAATGAAGATGCTAATATTATTAATAATTTTATTCGTAAGGCTATTAATGATGGAAAGACTGTTGTGTTATGTTTAAAAAAATATCAGATATTTAGTGCTATGAAGTTTCTTAATATGAAGATAGTGGAAAGTGATATAAATAGTATTGTTAAAAATCAAGTGAATATAGTTTCTTATCCTATAAATTGTGGATTTATTTATAAAAATTATGTTTTTTTGACTGCTAATGAATTGTTTGTTATAAAAGAAAAGCAGAAGAAGTATCATACTAAATTTAAATATTCTTCTACAATATCAGATATTAATAAATTAGAAATAGGGGATTATGTTGTTCATAATGTACATGGTATTGGTATTTATAATGGTATTAAAACGCTTAGTACATCAGGGGTTACTAAAGATTATGTTGAGGTTTTATATCAGGGAGAGGATAAATTATATATTCCAGTTGAAAAAATCGATTTACTTAGTAAATATACTGGCAAAGAAGGATATGCTCCTAAGATAAATAAATTAGGAGGTACTGAATGGAAAAAGACTAAAAATCGTGTTAAGAAAAAAGTACAGGATATGGCTGATGATTTACTTCGCTTGTATGCTGAAAGAGAGTCTCGTAGGGGATTTGCTTTTTCTAAAGATTGTGAAATGATGCATGATTTTGAATTAGCTTTTCCGTATGAATTAACGCCTGATCAAAAAAGGGCTATTGTTCAAATAAAAGAAGATATGGAAAAACCTGTACCAATGGATCGATTGTTATGTGGTGATGTTGGATTTGGGAAAACTGAAGTTGCTTTTGTAGCGGCATTTAAAGCAATTTTGGATTCTAAACAAGTTCTTTTCTTGTGTCCTACCACTATATTATCTAATCAACATTATGAAAATGCTAAGGAAAGATTTAAAAATTTTCCAGTTTCTATTGCGCTTTTAAATCGATTTACTTCTCCTAAAGAGGTTAAGAGAATTGTTGAAGGTCTTTCTGCTGGTACTATCGATTTAGTTTTTGGTACACATCGATTGTTGAGTAATGATATTAAACCTAAGAATCTTGGCCTTTTAGTTATCGATGAGGAGCAAAGATTCGGAGTTACTCACAAAGAAAAGATAAAAAAATATAAAACAAATGTGGATGTCTTAACTTTAACTGCTACCCCTATTCCTAGAACGTTGCAAATGTCATTGGTTGGTATTCGAAGTTTATCTTTAATTGAAACACCTCCGGTTAATCGTTATCCTGTACAAACATATGTTATTGAAGAAAATAACCAAATTTTAAAAGATGCTATTTATAAAGAATTATCTCGTGATGGCCAGGTTTTTCTTTTGTATAATAAAGTCGAATCGATTGAAGAAGAAAAGTACCGTGTTCAACAATTGGTACCTGATGCGAGAATTATTACTGCTCACGGTCAAATGAATAAAAATTCTTTGGAGAATCGAATTTTAGATTTTATTAATCATGAATATGATGTATTAATATGTACAACAATTATAGAAACGGGAATTGATATTCCTAATGTTAATACTTTAATTATTATAGATGCTGATCATTTTGGCCTTAGTCAATTGTATCAAATCCGTGGACGTGTTGGTCGTAGTGATAAATTTGCTTATGCTTATTTGATGTATCATCCATCGAAAGTATTAACTGAGACAGCGATTAAACGATTAAATGTTATTAAAGAATTTACTAGCCTTGGAAGTGGTTTTAGTATAGCTACTCGTGATTTGTCTATTAGAGGTGCTGGTGATATTCTTGGTAGTGAGCAGGCTGGTTTTATTGATTCAGTTGGTATTGATTTATATTTAAAATTGTTAAATGAGGAAGTTGCTCGTAAGCAAAACATTAAATTATTTGAGGATAGTGAAGTGGATGAAGCTAAGCCATTGTTAAATGTTAGTACTCATATTGATGATGGCTATGTAATAGAGGATGATTTGAAAATAGAAATCCATCGTAAGATAAATGAAATTGATTCTAAGGAAAAGCTAGTAGAAGTAAGAAAAGAATTGGAAGATAGATTTGGACGTATTTCTGAAGATATGCTTATTTATATGTATGAAGAGTGGTTTGAAAAACTTGCTAATAAAGTTGGGTTAAAGCGAGTTTGTCAAACTAAAAATTCTATTGAATTAATATTCCCTGAGAAGTTTGTTGCAAAGATAAAAGTTGATGAGTTATTTATGGATTCTTATGATATTAGTCCTTCTTTTAGATTCTTAAGTCGTGGTTCTAACTTAGTTATTATTTTAGATATTATAAAATTAGAAAAACATCCTATTTATTATTTAACGTCTTTGTTAGATTTAATTTATCATAAATTTTGGGGATAAGCTTGACTTGTTGAAGTATGTTTTGTTACACTTACAATGCTAGGATGTGGTAGTATATGACTGAAGAAACAATTGAGGATTTTAGAAAAAAACACTTTGAAAACTATAAAAATGCGGTTTTAGAAACTTTAAAAAATAATACTACAGCCTTGTTTATGGATGATATTTTATCTTTGCTACAAAAACCTCCTCTTGATTCTATGGACATTATTAAATGTAAATTTTTGGATTTGGCAAAAAAATATAATACAATTATTCAATCGGAAACTTTGAATCGATTGTTAGAAGAATATCGAAATGATATTATTTCTTATATTTCTGAATGGGAAGTAATAAGAATAAAAGAATTGAAAGCTATTATAGAGAAATTTGTTCCTAAAAAGGAAACAGATGTTATTAAGTTTAATAAAAAGGATTTTACTCCATTAAATCGTAAATTAAAAAAGAAGATGAAAGCAGATATTATGGTTATTTTAAATAAAAAAATTGTCAATAATGTAAACTCTTTGTTTACTGATGATCTTGATGAAAAAATAGAGAAAAATTTATCTACTGAAATGATTAAGTTTATTCAAACAACATATATAAAACAATTATTAGAAAATATTGATTTTAAAATCATTGTTAAAGATACAACGTTAATAAATGGTGTACGTGAACAAGGGGAAAGATTTATTTTTACTAAGATGAATTCACACTTATTAAATGATGATAAAATTTGTTAATGTTTAAGACAATATATTTTGTCTTTTTTTATATATTAGGAATTTGCTTCATTTAATTGAATAAGTGAAAATATGATTGCCTCATCACAAAAACTCAGATAATATATCTGATTATTTCTAATTATTATTAAATTTTAGTAATCAACTTCTACTG
>DVGU01000050.1 GCA_018712565.1 Candidatus Faecimonas gallistercoris | reverse complement strand
ATATTTTTTTACACTTTACATGGTGTCTTTTCGTCGTGGTGTAAAATGAGAAGAAAAAAATAGATAGAATCATTTTTAATTAGATTCTATCCATTTTTTACTAATTAATTATTTTTACTCTTTTTTACTGTAAAATTAAGTCATTGTAATATTTCTTATAATTAAATTCCTTTATCAAATTTTTGTTGAGGATTTAATTTTTTTATTAACTGACGAGGATAATTCTTAACAGAAATATCATCCAAAGTAAAATCATAAAAATCATGAACATCTGGATTTAACTCTAAATAAGGTTCTCTATGAACACCGTCATTACAAGTAATAGGTTCTCTTCTAAGTTGTTCTACGGCTTGAGTAATATGTCTATCATAAATTTGCACATTTTGAAGATCCCAACTAAAAGTACCAGGTTGATATCCCATTGCTTGTGCAACCATTTGCATCAAAGCTAAATATTGCATTTGATTGATACATCCAGCAACTAAAAAATCACTAGACCTTTGTATCAATTTCATATCCAAATAATTGGCACCATCTCTACCATGTCTAACATTCCATACTGTAGAATAAGCACAAGGTTTTAAACCATGGGGATTTTTGAAATCCTCGAATTGCCACATATCAATAATATGACGTCTGCCATCAGGATTTTTCCTCAAATCATAAAGTAAATTTTCCATCTGATTATAATGAGAAATAATAGAACCATACGTAGAACCAATATTACGTAAATAGTTTCCATTTTCATCTTTTAAGTCCCATGCATCCCACCAAGTAACACCGTACTTATCTTTTAAAACATCTAAATCCGTAGTCGCATCTTGATAAATCCAAAGCACCTCACTAATACTTTTCTTAACAGCAATAGGTCTTAAAGTTATCATAGGAGACTCTCCCTTAGAAATATCATAAGTAAATAAACCAGGATTATTTAAAGACAACGTATTCGCAGGCTTCCCATCTGTTTCATATTTAGGGCGAGGATTAATATCATAACAGCCCTCCCTAAGTAGCCTATCCATCATAACCTTAGCATACATATCACCTTTCGTTCCAACTGGATTGCCATCATTATCCAACAAGTGATGACCATCTGTCCTAACTTCAGGATACTCTAAATCCGCAAGTTTAAACGGATAATCACCCTTTTCTAATAATTTTGTATTAATATAACGAACATCTAAACTCACCATATCTTAACCTCCTATTCTATTATATCAAAAACCAAAAAAAAACAGTGTTGCTAAAGCAACACTAAATAAAAGAAAAAGAGAATACACTTTTTATTCTTCATATTCATAATCTTCATCAGAAAAATATTGCTTATCATAATTATCTTGTATTTTATCAATATTATCTTGACTCGTAGTAATAGTCATAGAAACACGTCCTAACTGATTATAAGTATGAATTTTATCGTTTTTTAAATCCCTAATAATACTATTTGTAATATCTTTCATATTGATATTTTCTACATCACCAAAATCCAAATAAACCTCATGATTATCTTCTACTAATTTTACATCATTTGCGATAGGATAATAATCAATCCTTACACGAACTTGATCAGTCAAACTATCATCGACTACAAACTCCGTATTACTATGATCATAATAATCAATATAAAAATTATCACTCATAGAATATACTTCTTCTTCTGATGCAGAATGAAACTTCTTAGGTACATCATTAATAACATTTAAATTTAAGAAATACCAAACAGAAAGTCCAATTCCAATAGAACTAACTATAATAGAAGATAAAATCGTAATAATAATTCTTCTCTTACTAAATTTTAAATTGAAAATAAAATCAAAAATAACTTCAATCACAACTATAGCGAAAACAGCAATACCAAGAAGAAATAAAATTGGTCCTATCAAAAATAATCCCTTAAAAATACAAGCAATCAATATAACCAAGCCAATCACATCAAAGATAGTACCTATAACAATCGGAATTAAAAATAAAAACAAAATACATTTAAGACAAACAGTAATAGCTCTAGATAATAAATCTAATAAACTAAAATCACTATTTTTTACCTTAACAACTTTTACCTTCTGTTTTTCAGAAGTCATTTTAGGACTTTCTTCTTTAGTAGAATTTTCTTCTTGTTCTTCCTCTACAATTTCTACAATCTCTTCAACATCTAAAAACTTAACTTTAAATATATAAAGGAAGGTAGCAATTGCTAAAATAGCATAACTGGCATTAAAAATAAATTCCCAAAACTTAGAAAAAAACATACTAAACCAATTATCTCCAGTATAAAATAAACTGACAACAATATCTTTTAACAATGTAAAAGGAATAGAAAAACACAAGATAACACAAATAATAATAATTACTTGAGCAAGCATTTTTACAATATCTTTAAAACTTTTATGTTCAAATAAATAGATAGTTCTCTTTACATAATCAATAGCACTTTGAAATATATTCTTTATAGTACCACTGGCATCTTTTCTTTGCCTCTCTTCCATGACATCCTTATTAATTAAAACATCTAAATCACAATGAAACATTTTACATAAAGTAACAATCTTATCCATTTCTGGATAACTTGCACCCGACTCCCACTTAGAAACAGATTGTCTAGTTACTCCTAACTGTTCCGCTAATTGCTCTTGAGAAAGTCCTTTTTCTTTTCTCAATTTTTGTAAGTTTTCACCAAACTTCACTTTTTCATCACCTCACACAAATCATACAATGTTAACCAGTTGCGCACCACCAATTTTCAGTTGTTTTTTGCAACTTTTGAGTTGCGAAGCTCATTTTTCACTCCTTTTTATCTCTTGTATTAGTAAATATAAATCTTCTCTAGTCCCTTGAATAAAACCACTTTTAGATATAAAAATACCAAGTTTACGATTCGTAAATAAACATATAGCATCCTTTTTTTCTCTCATCTTATTGATAGTATTTGTAGGATAAACTTCTTTACTTTTAGTCGTTTTATTTTCTACCATAACTTCTTTTTTGGTAATCGTAATTTTCATGTTACAATCTTTACCCTTTGTCTGATGACAAAAAGAGCGATATGCCATTTTTGCCATAATATATGGTAAGACAAAATAATAAACACATCCCAGTAAAAATACAATAAAACTAAAAATACCAAAAGAAATATCTTTTTCTAAAAAAGAAGAAATACTAGATATTAATACCAATACTAACAGAATGAAAAAGAAATTACTTTGTAGATTAACCTGATAAAATCTCTTCAATGTATGAAAATCAAAAACATACTCATTTACAATTTTCTTCACAAGCATCACCTATCACAATTATATCAAAAAAAAGAGGTAAAAATACCTCTTAATCATTATTTTTAACAAATCTATTAAACTCTTTAACCTCTGGAGTATCCATTTCTGTTTTTGCAAGTTTTTCAATTAAATTCTTTTGTTCACGAGAAAGTTTTTTTGGAGTATAAACTTTAAAAATAACATACATATCTCCTTTTCTCTTACGATATTTATTATCAACTCCCTTACCACGAATACGTTGTTTATCACCACTATTCGTACCAGGAGCAATATTAATTTTAACATTACCATAAAGAGTTGGAATCTCTTTCTTACAACCAATGATAGCATCAACTAACGTAAGGGGAACTTCAACATAAATATCATCATCTTGTCGAATAAACACATCATGTTCAGTGACCACAAATTCTAAATATAAGTCACCATTCTCTCCCCCGTTAGTACCAGGATTACCTTTACCACTAACACGTAAACGATCCCCAGTATTAATACCAGCAGGAATATTAATCGTAAGAGTTTTATTTTTCTTAACCTTTCCCTTACCTTTACAATGAGTACATTTTCTCTTAAATGTACGTCCACTACCACCACAATCAGGGCAGGTACTCTTAGATAAGAAAGAACCTAAAATAGTGTGTTGTTCAGATGTAATAGTACCACTACCATGACAAGTAGAACATTGTTCTTCTCCAAAGCCACCTTTACCATCACATTCATCGCAATCTTCAACTACATCTAAATCGAATTTTTTCTCACATCCAAATACAGCCTCGTCAAAGTCCAAATTCATTCTCATTAATACATCGCTTCCACGACGTGCTCTAGTACCACGTCCACTAGAAGAACCACCACCGAAACCAAATCCAGAGAATCCTCCACTTCCACCGAAGATAGAGTCAAAAATATCTCCAAAATCAAAATCAGATGCATCAAAACCTTGATAAGAGTATCCTCCTGCTCCACGAGAACCATTACCTACACCTGCATGACCATACTGATCATACATCTTACGTTTTTGCTCATCAGATAAAACAGAATATGCTTCCTGAGCTTCTTTAAACTTTTCAGCCGCATCAGGATTATCTTTATTCAAATCTGGATGATATTGCTTCGCTTTTTTACGAAAGGCACTTTTTATTTCGGCTTGTGATGCTGTTTTACTAACACCAAGCACCTCGTAATAATCACGTTTTTCAGCCATTTTATCACTTCCTTACTTAACTTTATAAAAGATTCTTCAAATACTTTAATGTTTGTTAAATCTACATCGATTATTTTAGAATTTCTAATGGATCGTCTTTATCTCCAGAAGATAACACTATATTATATGCAAAATTGCTTTTTCTTCTACTTCTGATAAGTTATGTTCTAGATATCTTAACATACCTTCCATCGTATAATAAAATAAAGCCAAATCCTCTTCACAATCTAAAATCTCCAAATTTCTTTTTATCTTCTTTTATACTTACCACATTCTAAGACTTTTTCCATTATTCTCTTCTTAATATTACAATATGAAGAAGTAGTCAAATATGGCTACTTCTCATATTATTTTTAATCTTCTTCGATATCTGCTTCTTGAACATCATCATCAGATTTTTTGCTCTTTTTCTTATCTTTCTTCTTGTCTTTCTTATCATCATCATTTGATTGTTCTTGCTCTCTTTCTTTTGCTGCTTGTTCATATACTTTAGAAGCAAGACTCATAGCTTTTTCCTGAAGTTTTTCTTTATATTTCTTGATGTCATCCATATCATCTTTATCAAGTGCTTTCTTCAAGTCTTTAATGATATCTTCAGCTTCTTCTACTTCTTTCTTATCAGCTTTATCTCCAAGATCTTTAATAGCCTTTTCAGTTTGGAATACTAATTGTTCAGCCTCATTCTTAGCTTCAGCTTGTTCCTTACGTTTTTCATCTGCCTCTTTATTTTCTTCAGCTTCTTTACGCATCTTTTCAATCTCTTCATCAGTTAAGTTTGTAGAAGAAGTGATTGTAATAGATTGCTCTTTATTTGTACCAAGGTCTTTTGCTGTAACATTAACAATACCATTAGCATCAATATCAAATTTAACTTCAATTTGTGGAACACCTCTTGGTGCTGGTGGAATATTTCCTAATTGGAATCTTCCTAATGTCTTGTTATCAGCAGCCATTGGACGTTCACCTTGTAATACATGTACATCAACAGCTGGTTGATTATCAGCAGCAGTTGAGAATACTTCTGATTTTGAAGTTGGAATTGTTGTGTTTCTTGGAATTAATGTAGTCATAACACCACCTAATGTTTCGATACCAAGAGATAATGGTGTAACATCCAAAAGTACAATATCATTAACATCACCAGTTAATACACCACCTTGAATAGCAGCACCCATAGCAACAACTTCATCAGGGTTAACTTCACGAGATGGTTCTTTTCCAAGTTCTTTTGTAATTAAATCATATACCATAGGTACACGAGTAGATCCACCTACTAAAATAACTTTATCAATATCTTTCTTAGTCATACCAGCATCTTTTAATGCTTTACGAACTGGTTCCAAAGTAGATTCTACTAAATCAGAAATTAAATCTTCAAATTTAGCACGAGTTAAAGTCATATCTAAGTGTAGAGGTTCTCCATCGTCACCTTTAGCAATAAATGGTGCAGATACTTGTGTAGAAACCATACCAGATAAATCTTTCTTAGCTTTTTCAGCAGTCTCTTTTAAACGTTGCATAGCCATCTTATCTTTAGATAAATCAACACCATTTTCCTTCTTAAATTCACTTACTAAATAATCCATAATAGCTTCATCAAAATCATCTCCACCTAAATGGTTATTACCATTAGTAGATTTAACTTCAAATACACCATCACCTAATTCAAGGATAGATACATCGAATGTACCTCCACCTAAGTCATAAACTAAAATAGTTTGACCTTCATCATTTTCAAGACCATAAGCAAGTGCTGCTGCAGTTGGTTCATTGATGATACGTTCAACCTCAAGCCCTGCAATCTTACCAGCATTTTTAGTTGCTTGACGTTGACTATCATTAAAGTATGCAGGAACAGTAATAACTGCTTTATCTACTTTTTCACCTAAATAACTTTCAGCATAATCTTTAATATAACTTAAAATCATAGCAGAAATCTCTTCTGGTGTATACTCTTTTCCTTCTAGTTCAACCTTTTCACTAGTTCCCATTTTTCTCTTAATAGAAATAACTGTATTTTTATTTGTTAAAGCTTGTCTTTTAGCAGCTTCACCAACAATTCTTTCACCTTTTTTAAATGCAACTACAGATGGAGTTGTTCTACTTCCTTCAGGGTTTGGAATAACCTTAGGAGCACCAGCTTCCAATACTGCAGCGCAGGAATTTGTTGTACCTAAATCGATACCAATAATTTTACTCATATATCATCTCTCCTTTATTTACTATTTACTTTTACTGAGGCAGGACGTATTACCCTACCATGTAATTTATATCCTTTTAATAATACTTCTGTAACAACATCATCATCCATCTCAGGAATATTATCAGTCATTAAAGCTTGTTCTAAAGTTGGATCAAAAACTTCTCCTACACGATTAATTTCTTCAACTCCAAATTTCTTTAGAATCTCCATTAAATTCGCATACATCATCTTAAATCCATCTAAGAACTTAGATAACTCGTCCGTTAAATCATTATCATCAAGTTTAATCGCTCTCTCAAAATTATCAACGACATTAATTAACTCAGTAATTAAATCTTGATTAGCAAACTTCAACGTATTAGCAGTCTCTTCATCTTTTCTCTTACGATAATTAACATTTTCTGCTTGTGCCAACTTAACTTTATCAATCAATGATTGATTATCGTTTTTCAACTGCTCTATCTCTTCTTTTAGACTTTTAATTTCTTCCTTTAACTTAGAATCCTTTTTCTTTTTTTTATCTTTTTTCACACTTTTAGTATCTCCTTGTCCCTCAGGAACAGGGATTTCCTCAAGTTGTTCAACATCCTCAAGTTTCTCAACTTGTTCTTTTTTCTCTTCTTCAACTACTTTCTTCTCTTCCATAACTACCTACCTTTCTATATTTTCTCTCATGTATTCAAGCATAGAAACAACTCGGTCATATTCCATTCTTTTAGGTCCAATAATCGCAAGTGTCCCCTCTTGGTTACCATTTTTAAATCTTGTCTTAATAACTGTAACATCATCATCAATTTTACTCTCACTACCAATATAAACTTTAATGTTATTATCATCATCCTCTTCAATTTTATGAAGAAGTTCTGGATTATCTAACTTATTAAACACAGAGCGAATTTTTTCAACATTACTAAACTCAGGCTGTGTTAAGAACTTATTCTTACCTACAACATTAATCTCTTGGTTTGTAAAATCACTAAATACATGATAGAAGGCATTATATAGTTGTTCATGTTGTTTAACATACTTACCAATAATTGGTTTTACTTCATATTCAAGTTTTGCACTAATCTCATCAATAGGAGTACCGACAATTAAATTATTAATTAAATTTACTGTCTTCTTAACATCATCCAAAGACACATCTTGCAAACGAATATTTTTATGTTCTACGTGACCACGATCTGTAATAACAATTACAATCATACTACCTTCATCAATCGGAACTACTTCTATTTGTTTAAGAAGGTTCTCATGAGAGGTACTACCAAGTACTACAGTAGTATAATTAGTCATATCAGAAATCACCTGTAAACTCTTTACTATAACATCTGATAACGCAAGCTGCTGATTATGAAATACGGTTTGAAGTTTTAACATATCTTCACCAGTCATCTTCTTAGGTTCCATCAAATGATCAACATAATAACGATAACCATCTTCACTAGGAATACGTCCTGAAGAAGTATGTGTTTTTTCCAAAAGTCCCGCTTCTTCTAAAGAAGACATTTCATTTCTAACAGTTGCACTAGAACATTTCAATGTTTTAGATATCGTCTTAGAGCCAACTGGAATAGGATCCTTGATATATTTTTCAACAATCAACTTTAAGACCTTACATTGTCTATCCGTCAACATAAAAATCAGCCTCCTAGCACTATTATTATACGAGTGCTAATAGTATTATATGACACTATTTAGCACTTGTCAATATCTAGTGCTAAATTTTAAGAAAGAAAAAACGCAAACATTTAATAATTTGCTAAAACAAATTTCCAACGTTGCGTTGTCTCTTGTGTATTAGACTGAGTAACAACACTAGGACTTCCCGATGAATCAAAACCAATTCTAACTCCTAAATATGTTGATATTGTATAATATCCATTTTTTAATGAAGAAACATGCCAGTTTTGTGTACTATTATTTGTATCATTATCACCCAGTGCAATCATAACTCCAGTATTAGAATTAGTAGCAGAAACCATTAATGCTTTACCACTGGAATTATTAACTAATCTATAATATTGATTACCATCAGTAGCAGTAAATTTATAGACATGCCAAATTTGATTACTCTCTCCAGTAAAGGTATCCATTCTAGCAACACCTCCACTACTTTCTTCAGCATCTGTTAAAACTTTATTATCACTATTAGCAGAAAATATATAATAATTTCCATCAACAACATCATTTAAAGCACTAGAATGAAAAGAATTATAGCGAATTCCATTAGCAGTTTCCACCTCATTAACTACACCAACAGTATTGGTATCAGTACTCTTTTCTCTAATATTTCTCCAAGTAGAACCATCCGTACTAACCGATAAAGTATGTCCTTTAAATGATAAGGAATCTTTATATTGATGCCAAACAGCAACTTCATCCAAATCTTGAGCACTAGGAAGTTTTACTTGAACACATTTAGCTCCACTACCAGAAATAGAAGCAACTGAAGAAGTATCATCAACACTACCATCAACAACAACATCTCCATCAGTTAATGTTCCACCCGTACCAGTCACATTAACCCCGGTTTGTGCTGCTAGATTTTTCCCATTTTGTATTGCCTGTATTTCAAGCCAATATCCTGTAGTATCTGTACTATTAGCATCTACACAATCACGAATATACTGAACTTGATTTAAATCAGAATTACTACCCCTACCCGGAGGAGTATTACTGTCATTTCCAGAAATACGAGTAATCTTAAATTTACCATTACCAGAATGAACACCAGGTACAATAAGGCCATTATATACAACCGGCGTATAATCTTCTGTTATCATATTTCCATCAGCGTCATAATCCCCACGATGAATAGAAAAAGTCTTATTTGTCTGTGAAGTAGCACTACCACCACTTTGTGTCCTAACACCAGCATAGCCCATGATAAAAGAAGAACCTCCTCCAGTATCACTAGAACCATAGTATCCTCCTCCTCCACTAGAAGAAGCAACACCAAAGCCTGCTCCAGTTGACTGTGTTCCAGGAGAACTACCACCACCAACTAAAGTACCACCAGCACCACTAGAACCTCCTCCAGCAGCAACCATAATACGACTATCTAAAGATTCTGAAGAATTCCACTCCCCAGAAACTAAACGAACATCAGTTGCTCCTCCACCAGTAGAACCACTATTAAAGGTATCAGCACTTCCGCCTTGTTGTCCAACATAAAAATAAATATAAGAATTACTTTCTAAATAAATAATACCCGAAGTATAAGCACCTAGACCACCACTACTACCACCAGATGCTCCCCATAACTCTATCTTATACCATCCAGCTACTTTAGCAATATATTCACGTCCATTATTATCTACTTCTCCACCAACATAATCTCCCTTAGTATTCGTAATACTTAATCGATTTAATTCATCCTCAATCTTATCAACAAAACCTGTAGTACTACTACGAGTAGTACCTAAATTACTAATCAAAGCCAAAACAATCATCAAAGACATTATCATAAGTCCATACAATAATGTCGAAATAGCAAAACCACGATTATTTAAACCCTTCATCTAATCACCTATCTTATCAATATTCTATCATATTTGCCTCAAGATAGCTACCCATTTATCACCATATTTTTTCATTTTTACAACTTCTAACATATCAAAATTACTAACTTTTTCCAACTTATCACTTTCTACTACAATAATTCCCTTCTTATTAAGAAGATTCTCTTTCATAATAAAAGAAACACTTTTCTCTACTAAATCAGTCTGATATGGAGGATCTAAAAAAATAATATCAAAAGATATCTTTTTCAAAACAAAATCACGAAGCGCCTTTTGATAATCTCCACAAAAAATTTCTCCTTGCCTAATATTCAACATATCAATATTAGTATTTATTATCTGACAAGCCTTTTTATTTTTATCTACAAAATAAGCATATTTTGCTCCTTGACTTAAAGCTTCAATCCCCAAATTACCACTACCAGCAAATAAATCTAAAACAATAGCTTGATCTATCCAAGGATAAATCATCGCAAATAAACTTTCCTTCACTCTATCCATCGTAGGCCTTGTCCCAACAATATCAAACCCCATTAATTTTCTTCCTTTATATTTACCACTAATAACCTTCATCTACTTACCTCTTCCACACCCAAAACTACTATTCACAACCTTAAAAGATTCATTAATCTTTAAAATAAGAAATAATACCTCATTTTCTTTTTCTTTATAACGCAAAAAAGAAGGCGATACAATAATCTCCTTTTTCAAAGACTCTTTAGGATACCTCTTATACTCTTTTATCTCATCCATTAACAAAGTATCATTCAAAGCATCATTCTTAGCCTCTAAAAAATCTAATACAACTTTTTCCTTAGATATAGCTAATTTCAATTGTTCTAACTTTTCTATTAATTCTTCCATAAACCTATTGTACCATAAATTCTACTTTAACACATCCATAAATGTAGAAATCATCTCCATACTATGACTAAATCTTTCTAATCGATCTGGTAAAGTTAATTTATAATACTCCCTAGCTTCTTTTTCAACTTCCTTTAAAGAACTAGAATCTCTATTTAATTCCTTATACCATGAAGAATTAACACGTAAATATTGATAAATTAAAGGATTACTTTTTATATAGTTAATAGTATATAAATCCATCGTTAATCATCAAAATGTTGATACATTGGTCTAGGTTCATAAGAAGAAGTATTATTACTACTACTATTACCAAGACCAATATCCTGAAGTAATCCTAATGCTTTTTGAATATTAGTAATCCCTTTTTGTACAGAACCTAAATCAATATTTTTAATACTTTGCATTAATTCCCTTATATTATTAGGAAGTGTAGAAATATCTGATGTTGTACTAGGAACAGAAGATGAAGAAAAATAATCATCCCAAATACTACTATTTTCTCCATAAATCTCGTATAACTCATATAACTTTTGCCAATTGGTCTTACCACTCATCACATAATTAGCAAGTTCTGTGTGACCTCTAGCAAAAGATTTAAAAGCATCTTTCGACATATTTACCACCACTACATTATATGTATAAAAAAGAAAAAAAGAAGATTTATTTCTTCTTTTTAGAACTATAATTTAAATTCTTACTACATCTAGTAATCTCCATAAAAGCATCTGAAACAAAACAATACAAATTATCAAACTTTAAACCAAGTCTAGAAAAAGAATATTCCAAATCTCTATCTTCAGCTAAATCTTCATTAAACTGTAACATTTTCCAAGGCATATTTCGATCATTTTGAGAAATTGCCCAGTAAGCAAGAGTAGTACCTAAAACATATATGAATGACCGAAAGAAATTAAAGTCACTACCAAGATAAACTTTTATCTCTTCTTCCTGTGCACCAATTTTTTGATCAACACCAGTCGCAATATCATGATACTTCATCTTAGTATCAAAAGACAAAATATGAAGTTTTTTAGCTTCATCCCAATTATTATCAGAGATTTCTCCAAAAATATGATAATCACGCAACAGCAACAACTCACCAATAGAATCAAAACACATTTTAGAGAAATTACTAATCCTAGAAAACTGTACACTAGCAATTGCTTCTTTAGAATAACCTCGCTCTTCCATAAAACGATACATCAACGTTTCAAAATAAATAGACTCTACTTCTCCAAAAAGACTCTCAGAAACTTTTAAAATTTCATTATGCATACCAAAAGAAGACTCATCCACATTCAATTGATGGACAAATTCATGAATAATCGTTGCAGGATCCAAATAATCATGTCTTAATTCAACACCTATACTTCTTATAAATCGACAACTATCTTTTCCTGTAAGAGAAAAACTAAGCTGTGGACTATCCCCTTCTAAAATAATTTGTTCTAAATCAGTAAAATCTATAACTCCATTAGTAAGATACTCTTTCCACGTATCATAATAATCTCCTAAATAAGTCTTTATAAAGTCACTACATAAATCTAGACTTTCACAAAGTGATAAAGAAAAGTTACTGTCAAAAGATTTCTCCACCAAATCCCAATTTTTTATATTATTATGAATCATTTGATTAGATAAAATAGACAAATCTAAAAACTCAGAAAGATAATCCGTATAAAGAGGATAATTATAATATAGAAAAAAAGAATTTAAATATTGATTAAGATTCTCATAAGTATTATCCATAAAAAATCACCTACTTCAAAAAGTCATCGATCGTCATTAACCGATCATCAATCTCCTTTAAGGAAACTTTTTCTTTTTTAGAGACAGTCTTTTCTAAAGGTTCTACCTCTTTCTCATCTTCATCCGAACTATCTTCTTGTTTTATCTCTTCTCTTCTTTTTAATGTTGCTATTAAGAAACTATCTGTAAGATTATGTTTAGATATTTGTCCCCCCGTAGAATATCGATCCAAAATATTTAACTCTGTTAATTTCAAAGTTTCAATCTCTCCATTCTTAATACCAATATAATTCTTAGAATCAGTAATAAAAGTCTTGATAATACGATATGGATTACTCTTAACTTCACGAAGAACTAATAACCCTCGTCTTGCTCGAGTAGAAAGTTCAAACTCAGATAAATGAACACGTTTACCAGTACCTCTATCCGTAATAACCGAAAGATACTCTGCTTCCCGTGGAGAATACTCATTAATAGATACTAAATGATCATCTTTTAATTTCATAGCCTTAACACCTGCTGCCTTTACACCAACAACAGGGACTTCTGAAACTTTAAACGTTAATCCATAACCACTATCTGTAGTAATAAATAAAGTATCTTTTTCTTCTACAAAAGCATCAATAACTAAATCATCATCTTTTAACCTCATACAACTAATAGGTTTAGAATAACGAGAAAGTTTAAAATCAGCTAACTTACTACGTTTAATCATACCATTACGACTCGTAATAACAATATTCTTATCCATATCAAAAGAAGTAACAGGAATAGCACTAACCACGGACTCCTCAGGAGATATCTCAATCACATTACTAACATGTTTTGGCATATCCTTCCATTTTAAATCAGGTAAAATATGTACTGGAATATATAAATAATTACCATGCGTAGTAAACACCAATAAGGTATCTAAAGTACTCATCTCATAAATTCCCAAAATATAATCATTCTCTTTGATTGTAATATCTTCTGGATTACTTGCTGTATAACTTCTAAAAGATGTACGTTTTACATAACCATCATGAGTTACCATAACCACACAATCTTCTTTAGGAATCATAGCCGTCATATCAATTTTAATTTCTGTAATTTCATCTTTAACATCCGTAAGACGTTCTACAGGATAAGCTTTCTTAACATCACGTAAATCCTTTTTCATAACAGACTTCATAACATCTTCACTACCTAAAATAGCAGTAAGTCCATTGATAATTTTTTCTAAATTTGCCATTTCTTCTTCTAAAGCTACAACATCAGTATTAGTTAAACGATAAAGTTGTAAAGTAACAATAGCTTCTGCTTGTTCCATAGTAAATTCAAATTCTTTAATTAAATTCTCTTTCGCATCAGTCTTATTTTTAGACTCTCGAATCACACGAATTACTTCATCTAAAATAGAAATACATTTAATTAATCCCTCAACAATATGATATCTTGCTTTCGCGTGAGCTAAATCAAACTCTGTACGACGACGAACAACTTCTTTTTGATGAGCAATAAAAGCATCTAAACATCCTTTAAGTCCTAACAATTTAGGTCTTTTATTTACAATAGCTACCATATTAAAATTATAATTAATTTGCATATCAGTATTTTTAAGTAAATAATTAATAACTAAATCAACATTAGCATTTTTCTTTAAATCGATAACTACTCGAACATCAGCTGCACTCTCATCTCTTACTTCTTGAATTCCATCTATTTTTTTATCAATACGAATATCATCTATCTTTTTAACCATCAAAGCTTTATTAACTTCAAATGGAATTTCAGTAATGACAATAGAAGAACCAGACTTATTTTTTTCAATTGTATACTTACTCTTAACAACAATTCTTCCACGTCCAGTTTCATAAGCCTGACGAATCCCATCAATTCCTTCAATGATTCCTCCTGTTGGAAAATCAGGACCTTTAACATATTTCATTAAAGTATCCAAACCACAATTAGGATTATCAATTCTATGGATTGTTGCATCGATTACTTCTCCTAAATTATGGGGAGGAATATTAGTTGCATACCCTGCAGATATTCCCATAGCACCATAGACAAGAAGTGCAGGAAAACGAGCTGGTAGGACCGTAGGTTCTGTAGTAGTATCATCAAAGTTAGGAGCAAACTCTACCGTATCTTTATCAATATCACGAAGCATTTCATTACTAATCTTAGAAAGACGTGCCTCTGTATAACGATAAGCAGCCGGACTATCTCCATCAATAGAACCATTATTACCATGCATATCAATATAAGGTAGTCTAGTCTTCCAAGGTTGACTCATACGAACCATCGCATCATAAATAGAAGTATCACCATGAGGATGATAATTACCAATAACGTCTCCTACCGTCTTTGCACTCTTACGATATCCCCTATCATAAGTATTCTTCTCTTTATGCATAGAGTACAAAATACGTCGTTGCACCGGCTTTAATCCATCTCTAGCATCCGGAATAGCACGTTCTTGAATAATATACTTAGAATAACTTCCAAAACGCTCTCCCATAATATCTTCTAGAGTATAATCAAATATTTTCTCTATCACTTCTTGTGTTTCACTTTTCTTTCTTGGCATTTTATCACTACTTTCCTATTTTTAAATATTTTATTGTGACAAATTTCACATTAGTTGTTTCATAACTATCATCTTAATATTCCTTAAAAAGTATCAATATATCCTTCATTTTTAATAACTAGCATCATCATACTTTTCTTCAAATTAATTTTCTATCACCAATTATACACTGATACGTCAGATGTATTTTTTCATAAATCAAAATCAATTTATATTTAAATTGTCAATTTGTTTCCTCACAGGGATATTTCTTTTTTGATTGATTCTTTTTTCTAAATACTTGTACTTCATTATCTTTTACATATCTTTCTAAGAAACAGTTCATACGACGTTGCTCTTCTAAAGAAGCATCAGGAAATTCTCTATAACAATAATCTTTCATTAACGAGTTAATCGTATCCTCTTCTTTTTCTTCTTGTTCTTGATTAGAAAAATAATACTCTGAAAGAATTCTTTCGTCAGTACCAGTATTGACAGTGCAAACAATAATAATTGATTCTATTCCTAATACTTGTTCTACTTCATATACTAATAAACCATCTACATTTTCAAAAGGTATCAATGTTTTTTTTATTTTATCATCTGTCCTCCATACACCAGGTCTTACTTCTTCACTTATCTTTATATTTGTTTTTTTTAAAATAGAAAAATGGTAAGCTGGTATATCATAATTATTTTTCATAAACCAAACCTCCTATATTTTATACTCATCTTCCAAGGTAAATTCAACATTCTCATCAATCCACTCTTTTCTTGGAGCAACAGCATCTCCCATTAAAACAGAAACACGTTTTTCTGCTAACTGAGCATCTTCAATATTAACTCTTATTAAAGTACGGCTACCAGGATTCATCGTCGTTTCCCCTAATTGATCTGCATTCATTTCACCAAGACCTTTATACCTTTGTATTTCACATCGCTTACCTGCAGACTTTTCTTTCATTTCTTCTATAGTATAAGCATACTCAATATTTTTTCCAGACTGAATCTTAAATAATGGAGGAAGAGCTACAAATAATCTCCCATCTTCAATTAATGGCTTCATATAACGATAGAAAAATGTTAAAAGTAAACATTGAATATGTCCACCATCTTCATCAGCATCACTCATGATAATAACTTTACTATATTCACAATCATTAATATCAAAATTAGCACCATATCCAGCACTTATTGTATAAATCATAGTATTAATTTCTTCATTTTTTAAAATATCTTCTTCTTTTGTTTTTTCTGTATTCAAAACCTTTCCACGTAATGGTAAGATTGCTTGATATTTACGATTCCTTGCTTGCTTAGCAGAACCACCTGCAGAATCTCCCTCAACTAAAAACAATTCTTTACGTTTTTTATCTTTACTTTGAGCAGGAGCAAGTTTTCCAGATAAACTTCTTTCTTCTTTCTTCTTCCCAGTTCCTCGACGAGCAGCCTCTCGTGCTTTACGAGCAGCCTCCCTTGCAATCTTACTCTTTAAACTCTTATTAATAATTTCTGTAGCAATAGTTTTATTTTCCTCCAAAAATACTCTCATTTGTTCCGTAACAATTCCTTCAACAGCAACCCTAGCACTTGGAGTACCTAACTTTCCTTTCGTCTGACCTTCAAACTGTAATAAAGCTTCTGGTATCTTTAAACTAATAACCGCAGTAAGACCTTCTCTAACATCGCTTCCTTCTAGCGACTTATCTTTTGCTTTAATAAAACCATTAGTCTTAGCATAATCATTAAATACTCGAGTTAAAGCAGTCTTAAAACCAACTTCATGAGTACCTCCATCAATTGTCTTAACATTATTAACAAAACTAACTATTGTCTCCGTATAAGAATCAGTATATTGTAAAGCAATATCTACTTCCATCTTCCCCTTCGTACCAGTAATTGCTAAAACCTTATGAAGAGTATTTTTTCCTTTATTCATATCTTCAACAAACTCTTCAATACCACGTTCATAATGAAAGGTACTACTTCTTTCATCTTCTTCATCAATTACTTCTATCGTAATCCCTTTCAAAAGAAAAGCAGATTCCTGCATTCTCTCACACACCGTTGTATAAGAAAAATTAGTACTAGAAAAAACCTCATCATCAGGTAAAAAACGAATCGTAGTACCGGACTTATTAGTTTTACCAATTTTTTTCAAAGGAACCGCAACATGTCCACCATTCTCAAATCTAATATAGTACTCTTCTTTTTCATGTTTAATAGTAACTTCCATCCATTTTGATAATGCATTAACAACACTAGCACCAACACCATGAAGTCCACCACTTACTTTATATCCATCACTTTCAAACTTACCACCAGCATGTAACACCGTAAAAATAACCTCTGGAGTAGATTTACCAGAAGCATGCATACCAGTAGGAATACCACGTCCGTGATCTTCTACACTAACAGATTTATCACTATGTAAAATAATTTTAATATAGTCACCAAACCCATTTATAGCCTCATCAATAGCATTATCAACAATCTCCCATACTAAATGGTGAAGTCCTCTCTTATCAGTAGAACCAATATACATACCGGGTCTTTTTCTAACTGCCTCAAGTCCTTCTAATATCTTAATCGATGACTCATCATACTTTAATGCCATTTATTATCACTCCTATATCTAACTGCATTTATTATAGCAAAAAAGTAAAGTTTTTCAAAGAAAACTTTACTTTTTTTGACACAATATCTAATTAAAAATTCTATCAACTGTATTAAATATAAAAATCATTATTGTTTTAAATACTTGATATATTTATCTTATCTTTTAACAAATCTATTGCTCTCTTGAATCTTACTATTATTTAATTCATTACATAAATCATTCATAGCATTAACTTGTTCTACTTCAAATGAAGATAATATATCTTTAGCTTGTTCTTTTGTAATATTAATAACAGATTGTAACTTATAACCATCTTGTAACATCAACAAAAATTCATTAGCATATCCCAATTGAAAAGCAGTATTTAAATCAACATAATTACCATCTCTAGAAAACTTATCTTTATGTAAGTCTACATCTTCAAATAGAAAATGATATTCTGCTCTACCATAATAGTTATACAAGTCTTTTTCTAATTGATGATTTTCAATAATAGGATTCAATCCTTGTGCAATCGTAGAAGCACTAAACAATCTTAAAAACCCATAATTAGAAATAGATGGTCTCGTACCTTCTTTTACCATAGACTAACTTACCTCCCTCCCACACTCATTATAGCATACGGCAGACTTCGTCCGCAACCTAACCTTAAAATAACAAAAAAAGCAAACCTCACTTGAAATAGTTTGCCAAAACAGTATAATAACTGTTACGTGCTCTTAGGCACACTCAATATATAAGC
>DVGU01000049.1 GCA_018712565.1 Candidatus Faecimonas gallistercoris | reverse complement strand
CATCAAAAATATGATTCTTGGCCCAACAATTAAATTGATTAATATCCATATGTTCCATGATAGAATTATATCAAAAGAAAAAGTCCCTGAAAAGGGACGCATGACAAAATTTATTTTGTCATTTTTTTATCTTTTAATATAGCCTTCTAGTTCTGGAGTGATTTGTTCTATAATTCCTTCTGGAATATTATATTTATTTACAATATCATTAATTCTTTTGGTATCTTTTGCTAAGTATAACATTAGAATACCTGCAATTCTATTTGCTGTATATTGATCAAGAATTTTTCTGTCTTCTGGTTTTATGTGATACTTTCTAGTTATATTTTGGATGGGTCCATAACCATATAAATAATTTGTTAATGATTTAGCAATTATTTCTACTTCTTTATTTTTATCTATTAATTTTACTTTTGTCCATACTTTCATAATATCATCCCCTGTCTGGTTAAATATTTTAACATAAAATTTATTAAAAATAAAGAGACTTTTCGTCCCTTATTTATCTCCTTCTTTTAGCATTGTGGTGATAAATATTCCGTAGCCTTTTTTTGTATCATTAACAATTACATAATTGACGGCTCCTATTATTTTATTATCCTGGATAATTGGAGATCCACTCATTCCTTGTACAACTCCACCTGTTTTTGATAGAAGTTTTGTATCAGTTATTTCAAATAAGATATTTTTTGTTTTGCTGGTAGTATCAATGTTTATAATATTAATATCAAATTCTTCTACCTGAGAGTCTTTTACTACGGTTTTAATTTTTGCAGGACCAGTTTTAATGTCTTTAACCTCCCCTACTTCCATGGTATCTATATTAGCAATTTCTTCTTGATAAGTACCATAAATTCCTGTTATATCGTTACTATCGATTTCTCCAGTTGAAGTTATTTTGTCGTATGTTGCATTTTTTTCACCAGCATTTCCATCTCTACTTTTTTCTATTTCAGAGACTTTTGCATTATAAATTTTTCCATCTTTAATTTCAAATTTTTGGGCAGTTGTCGTTTCAATGATTTCGTGACCGAGGGCACCAAATCTTTTTGTTTCAGGATCAATATATGTTAGTGTACCTATACCATTAATTTGGTCTTTTACATATAGTCCTGTTTTTAGTATTTTATTATCATCTTTTTTTAATTCTAACTCGATTGTTTTTTCTTGTTTATTTCTTTGAATAGTAAAATCTATTTTATTAGAATCAACTTGTTCTATTGCACTTACCATATTAGATATAGAATCTACTTCTGTTTTGTTAATTTTTGTAATTTTATCTCCAATTTCAAATCCAGCGTCTTTGGCAATATAGCTGTTTTCTACTTCATAAAATCCCACAATTAATATACCTTTTGAATTTACTTCTATTCCTATGGTTTCTCCAGATGCGATTACATAATTTGAATAAGCAAATACATTTATGGGAATAATAACTAAAAGAAGAATTGTTAGTAGTAATTTATTTTTTAATTTCAAAAACATCACCTCTTTTTTTACTACATTTATAGTTTTAATTTTTTTATTTATATTATGTTATTTATTTTTTACCATTTACACTAATTTTTGACATTTTTTTTGACATTTTGGTAACATTTCGATATTCTTATTATAGTGAGGTGAAATTAATGGAAAAAGATAAGAATGAAGGAAAAGGTATACAGATACCAGAGTTTATGGTAAATCAACCACGTCATAATTCTTATAATAGAAATAGTCATTATCAATCTTCTTCAAGAGAAAATGATTTTAGAAATGCTCGTAGAAAATCTGTAGATGACAAAAGAGTTATTAGAGCAAAAAAGGCAAAACGTAAACATTCAGGAAAAGATAAAATCAAACGTGCTGTTATTGCGATTGGACTTGCTGGCTTAGTATCAGTGGGTGTAAAAGGCGCTATAAATGTACATCAGGATAATAAGATGATTGATGATTATGTGGCACCAATTGCTGATGTTATTGATGAAAATACTCATCCAACACTTGGCAGCTTAATTGATAAGACTCAGAGTTGGATTGATTGTTCTAGCGTTGCTGATAATTATACTGAAATGATTCATAATGGAACAGATGAAAGATATATAGCGTACGTTATGAAAACAAAATTAACGCATAATTATGAACAAGATGAAGTTAAAAAAATTACGCAAGCTGCTTTGGGGGCAGATAATCTTGATACCTGGGCTAAAAGTTACGGATATGATGGGATTAATGATCCAGCATTTATAAAAGAAACAGAACAGAGTATCTTAAGAGCTGCTAAAGCAAAAGAATATCAACAAAGTATGGATGCTATGTTAAATGATGGTGATAGTAAAGATAATAGCACTACGAAAGGTATGGGTGGTAAATAATGGAAGAAGTTGAAGTTTATACATTTGATAATCAAGATTATATTGTCATTGATAAAATTAATGAATATTTATATCTTTCTAATGAAAAAGACTCTCATGATATGATGATTCGTAAAGTCGATTCTAATGATGATACATTATTATTACCTTTAGATAGTGATGAGGAATTTGAAAATGCTTTGTTATTATTAACTAGAAAGAAAGTTCAAGAGGAAGGTATATAAAAAAAGGAGCTGTTTGAACTGAACCTCAAAAGTTGTTCAGTTTATAAATAATTTCTAATTAGAGGATTGTAACCTATAATTTACAGGAGACAGTCCTTTTAATTTTGCTTTAATTCTATCATAATTATAATAATTGATATAGTCATCTATGGCTTTTATTAAATCTTCTAATGTTTCATATTTATCTTCTTGATCATAAAACATTTCTGTTTTTAATATTCCAAAAAAGTTCTCCATTAATCCATTATCCATACTATTACCTTTCCTGGACATACTTTGTTTTATGCCTTTATTCTTCAACCTTTGTTGATATGACTAATGTTGATATTGTCATCCTTGATCTGAATGAAATATTAAATCTTTTAAATCTTTATCATTAGTTTTATCAAATGCTTTATTAAGCATATCGTTTATTTGTTCTAAATTAGGTGATTTAGAAATATTATGAGAAATTACTTCCTGATTAAAACCATCCATTATCGGTGACAAATAAATTTTCTCTCCTCTAAGATTAAACTCTGTTACATCTGTATACCATTTCTCATTTGGTTTATTCGCATCAAAATCTCTTTTAATAAGATTATCAGCTATTTTACCGACTGTTCCTTTATAAGAAAAGTATTTTCTTTTGTTCTATATTAGGAATTTGCTTCATTTAATTGAATAAGTGAAAATATGATTGCTCCATTACAAAAACTCAGATAATATATCTGATTATTTCTAATTATTATTAAATTTTAGTAATCAACTTCTACTGAAACAGGA
>DVGU01000004.1 GCA_018712565.1 Candidatus Faecimonas gallistercoris | reverse complement strand
CACTTCTACTTAAATAATAAGGATTAGCAATTATAATATTTTTAATATGGTAGTCTTTACATCCTATATTTACTAATATCATAACTAATGACTTTATTTCTTCATCGTTTAAATCCATTACTTCATTATTAGTAGTTATAATATTTTTAATTTCATTTTCATTAAAACCTAAATTAAATAAATATTCCATTTTTTCTCTCCTTAATTCTTCTCTATCTAGTATATCATTATTAAAAAAATCTATACACTAACGAATTTTTATATGTGTTTCTCTTAATTGTAACTCGGTTACATCAGCAGGCGCTCCCATAAGTAAATCAGAACCACTTGCAGTTAAAGGAAAAGCAATTGTTTCTCTGATACTATCCTCGTCTAACAATAACATTAACATTCTATCAATTCCAGGAGCCATTCCTGCATGAGGTGGAGCACCATATTGAAAAGCCTCATATAAAGCACTAAATCTTTTCTTAAGATCATCCTCATCATATCCAGCTATTTCAAAAGCTTTTCTCATAATATTCAAATCATGATTTCGAACAGCTCCACTAGCCACTTCAACACCATTACAAACAAAATCATATTGATAAGCAAGAATATCCTCTGGTCTCATAGACTCTAAATATTCTACTCCCCCTTGTGGCATACTAAATGGATTATGCATAAAAATATATTTTTCCTCTTCTTCACTCCATTCATACATTGGAAAATCTTTAACAATACAAAAAGCAAATTCATCTTCATTAATAAGTCCAAGTTTTCTACCTAATTCATCACGAATTAAGCTGGCATATTGATATGCCTTACTTCTATCAGCAATAAAGAAAATAACATCTCCAGGTTTTAAAGAACCAATATCAATTAAATCATCCCGTTCATCATCTGATAAAAATTTATCAATAGGACCAGCAAAACTCATATCATCATTAACTTTAAAATAACCAATCCCAGGCATTCCAATACTACTAGCATAATCTACTAAATCATTAAACCAAGAATTTGATTTAGAAGCAATCCCTTCCACTACGATTCCTTTAACCGTTACTCCACGAAAAGGACGAAATGTAGTATCTTCAAAAACATCCGTTAAATCAACTAATTCTAAAGGATTTCTTAAGTCTGGTTTATCTGTACCAAAACGTTCCATAGACTCACGATAACTAAGTCTAGGAAAAGGACCATCTACTATTTTTTTACATCCACCAAATTTTTGGAATACTTTAGAAAAAATATCTTCCCCTATTTCTAATATATCATCTTCAGTTGCAAAAGCCATTTCGAAATCCAACTGATAAAACTCTCCATAAACTCTATCACTTCTAGCATCCTCATCTCTAAAACATGGTGCTATCTGAAAATAACGATCAAATCCACCACACATCAACAATTGCTTAAATTGCTGAGGAGCTTGAGGAAGAGCATAGAATTTTCCATGGAATTTACGTGAAGGAACAATAAAGTCTCTTGCCCCCTCAGGAGAAGAAGCCGTCAAAATTGGAGTTTGAATCTCTAAAAAATCATGTTGTTTTAATATCTCTCTTAAATAATCAATCACCTGACTTCGAAATATAATATTATTTTTTACCTTCGGATTTCTTAAATCTAAATAACGATATTTTAATCGAACTTCTTCTGCTACCTCACGAGAAGTAATCACTTCAAATGGCAAAATATTTTTACTCTTATTTAATATTTCTAATTTTTCAACCAACAACTCAATAGTTCCCGTAGAAATTTTCTCATTATAATCTTCTTCATTTCTTTTACGAATAACCCCTTCAATCATAATACTAGACTCTCTAGTAATACCTTCAAAAACAGAATCATCATTACTAACAACTTGAAGTACACCAGAAGAATCACGCATATCAAGAAATAACACGCCTCCGTGATCACGAATATTTTCAACAAAACCTGAAACTCTCACTACATTATCTGTATCTTTTTCAGTTAATAAACCACACATATGAGTTCTATATTTATTTACTTTCATTATTTTTTCTCCTCTCTAATTCCTCTTTAATAATATCTAAAGACATATTAGGGTTAGCTTGACGATTCGTCTTTTGCATTACTTTACCAATAAAGAAATTATATACATATGTATTCCCTTCATCAATATATTGTCTTACTTGAATATCATTTTCATCTAAAACTTTTTCTATAATTTTTCTTAACTCATCCTCATCATTAATTTGATGTAAATTTTGTTTTTTAATAATCTCATTAGGATCTACTAATTTTTCAATTGCCTGATATAAAATCTTTTTTCCATGATCCAAAGAAATTTCTTTATTTTTTACCTTATCAATTACACCACTTAACATCTTAGGTGTAATAAACAAATCTTTAATCTCTATTTCTAATTTCTTAATAGTAGATAAAATAGCACTAGTAACAAAATTAACAGTTAACTCAACATCACTACCATAAGATAAAACCTCTTCAAAATAATCACTAATATCACGTTTAGCAGATAATACTCCTGCATCATATTCAGATAATTGATATTTTTCTATATATTTTTCATAACGTTCAAGTTTTAATTCTGGAATCTCACCTTTTAATTCTTCATAAAATTCATCACTTAATTTCACAGGAGGAATGTTAGGTTCTATAAAATATTTATAATCAATAGCATCTACTTTTTCACGCATAGAATATGTCTTACCATCTTCAGCAATTCTTCTAGTTTCTTGTATTACTTTTCCACCACTTTCTAATAACCCAGTCTGTCTTTTAATTTCATATTCAATAGCGGCACGAACACTAGTAAAAGCATTAATATTTTTCATCTCAACCTTAGTCCCAAATTCTGAATCTGTATCTTTCATAACAGAAATATTAACATCACATCTCATTTGACCATAATTACTACGAGCTTCACTAACACCTAAGAATAAAAATACATCTCGCAAATCTTCTAAAAAAGTAACAGCTTCATCAGCACTAGAAATACAAGGTTCTGTAACAATTTCAATTAATGGAATACCACTTCTATTATAATCAATTAAAGAATAATTACTGAAATGATCAAGAGATGCTGTATCCTCTTCTAAATGTAATTGATGAATAAGAACACGTTTTTTTTCTCCTCCTACCATAATATCTAAATAACCATTTCTCCCCATAGGTTTCGTAACTTGTGTAATTTGATATCCTTTAGGCAAATCAGGATAAAAATAATTCTTTCGATCAAAAATTACTTCATCTGGATTTTCACAATGTAATGCCATAGCCGTCTTTAACGCTTTTCGCACTGCTTCTTTATTAGGATAAGGTAAAATACCAGGTAATCCTAAATCAACAGCAGAAACATGAATATTAGGTGTTTCAGTAAATAAATTAGGAGAAGAGGAAAAGTTTTTAGACTTAGTATCTAATTCACAATGCACCTCTAATCCAATTACTGCTTTATACATGCCTATCACCTACCTTTAAACCTCTTAATCCTGTAATTTTTTCAACTTCATTAGCAATATGTAACAAAATATCATCTTCCATCACACGACCAGTAATATTAATACCAACTGGCATATCTTTAACAAAAGTAAATGGAATTGTAATAGATGGAAAACCTCCAAAATTACCAATTGCCATATGATTTTCCAAAATAAGTTGCTGATCAGTAACCTGTTCCGAAGAAGAATCAAAAGAAGGTGCACCGCCTCCACTAGCAGGAAGAATAATCCCATCATAATCTTTAAAAAGTTCATTAACCCTATCAACAATTAACCGACGACAACGACATGCATTTAAAAATAACTTTTCTTGATTCTCTTTTTGTAAAATATAACTTCCTAAAACAAATCTTCTTTTGATAAGTTCAGAAAAACCTTTTGTCCTAGCCGAAAACATAACTTCATCAATACTATTACCATCCCCTCTAGGACCAAACTGAATTCCTGTTAAATTAGCATTGTTACTAGTAGCTTCTGCACAACTAATAATCATATAAGTTGGATAAATAGCATCTAATAATACTTTATCAAAAGATACTTCATCAACCGTAAATCCTTGATTACGACATTTATCTATAAAATCATGAAATTTTCTCAAAGTTTCAATAACTTTAGGATCATTATATTGATTGATATCACAAATTTCTTTAATATAACATAACTTTTTATGAGTAAGTGGTTTTTCTAATTCATCTGTATAACTTTTATCTTCATCTTTCAAAGAAGTCATATCTTTAGCATCATAACCCTTAATAATATCGGTTACAATTGCTGCATCCCTAACACTTCTTGTAAATACTCCTACATGATCTAGACTAGATGCAAAAGCAAATAACCCATAACGAGATATCCTACCATAGGTAGGCTTAAAACCTACAACACCTCCAAAAGAAGCTGGCTTACGAATAGAATCTCCAGTATCAGAGCCAATAGAAAATGGAACAATTCCCAAAGCAACACTAACAGCACTACCAGCAGAAGACCCCCCAATTAAACAATTACTATTCCATGGATTACGAACAACACCAGTAGCAGCAGTAGTACCAGTACCACCCATAGCAAGTTCATCCAAAGTAGTTTTACCAACTAATACTGCACCCGCTTTTTTTAGTTTTTGATATACAGTAGCATCATAAACTGGAACATAATCTTTTAAAATATTAGATGATGCAGTTGTTAAAATATTAGACGTAGAAATATTATCTTTTAATGTATAAGGAATTCCAGTTAAAATACTATTAGCTCTTCTCCTAATTTTATACTTATCTAGAATAGTTACAAAAGGATTATATGTATCTTGAACTTCTTTAGCACTTTTTACAGCCTCCTCAAACAACTCCTCACTAGTAACACTACCCTCATCTAATTGTTTTCTTAATTCATCAATCATTCTTCCACCACCTTTGGAACTTTTACTTGATCATTTACTTGATGTTTAGCATTAGAAAGAACTTCCCCAACAGTAAGATAATCACCAACCTCATCTTCTCTTAAACTCCTATCATCTAATAAGAAAGGAAAAGTCATAGGACTAACCTCATGTAAATTAGGAATCTTATCAATTGCTTCCATTTGCTTTAAAATAACATCAAATTCTTTTTGTAAAGTTTCATATTCCTCATCCTTCATATCAAACATTAACTTATGTGCATATTCTTTTAATTTTTCCTTTTCTATCATACTACATACCTCCTAATTTCTTCTGGGCGGGAATCATTTTCTCTTTGGACTCAATAGGTATAACCATAGCCTCTCTATCGATAAAAGATAAGAATTTAAAACATTGCTCAGGTTTCATAAAAATACTCATTCCATTATATAAAGGATGAAAAGCCACTTCACTAGCGTTCAATAAATCTTGATCAATAACTAACTGTATTTCTTCATTAACATCATATATCATATTAAAGATAGATACATTACCTGGAGTAGTATGAATTAAAGATTCCATATCTTCTTCCTTAACAAATTCTAATTTACGACAATCAAGCTTTTCTCTTAAAGCATTAAAATCTACTTTTTTAGAACTATCAGCAATAACTAAATACTTATTTTTATCTCCCTTTCTCTCCTGTAACAATAAATGCTTACCTACAAAATAATCATCTCCTAAATACTTATCAAACTCATGATAATCTACACACCCACTAACCTCAGGGTGTTTAAAGCAATAATCATAAGAAATACCTTTACTCTCTAAAAAATCACAAAAATTAACCGCTCTTTGAGTCATCTCAATTCTATGAGACTCAGATTCAGATAAAACAATATTATTATCTAAAATATCTATTTTTGAAAAATTAACATCCAACATAAAATCCCTCCTTAATAATAAACAAAAAGACTAGTCCGTACCATAATACTAAAATAGTACTATGGGACGAAACTAGTCTTCCGCGGTGCCACCCAATTTATTATAAAGTATATTAAATATCTCTATAATCACTTTCATTCGATTCTATCAAATCTAGCAAATATAACGGTCTGCCACCGGCTTAGTCTACTTAATTCTTTAAGCACTCCAAAATGTTATTCACTATTCTCTTTTACTTATTTTCACCAACCATAAGCTCTCTACAAAAAGTTTAAATAGTTACTTCTTTTCTTCAACGTTTTAAAAGTTAAATTAATTTTACTATTATTTTATGTACTTGTCAACATTTTATGCAATAAAACCTACTTTTGTATGATTAACTTATGATAATGTCTTAAGTGTTAACTTGCAAAAATGTCCCAATGATAATATTATATGTCACTGAGGTGACATGAATGAGAAAGGTTGAATTAAGAATGAATGAACAAAGAAAATATGAAGAAATTAAAAATTTAGTAGATCATGGAGGAAATAAAAAACGAGTCGCATTAAAACTCGGTATATCAATAAGGCAAGTCAATCGCCTAACAATCATTTATAAGGAGAAAGGTAAAGCTAGCTTTGTTCACGGCAATAGAACTCGTAAGCCAATTAATGCTTTTGATAACTCAATCTCCGAGGATATTATACTACTTTATAATAATAAATATCAAGATTTTAATTTTAGACATTTTAAGGAATATCTAGAGGAAGAAGAAAAAATTAAAGTATCCTATGATTTTATCTACAAAACATTAAATAAAGCTGGTATATTATCCCCTAAAGCTAGAAAGAAAACTAAAAGAGAGTTTAAAAAGAAACAACTATTAGAAGAAAAGAAAATTAATTTAGCCATGAATGAAGAAACAATAGAGAATATTGTTAATCATGAAATGGCTTTAGAAGATTCTCATCCCAGAGGTGAAAAGCCAAAGTTTTTTGGAGAAGTTATTGAACAAGATGGATCTATTCATCTATGGTTTGGTGGTG
>DVGU01000048.1 GCA_018712565.1 Candidatus Faecimonas gallistercoris | reverse complement strand
AATAAAAGAATATGTAAAAAATCAAGGTAAACAAGATGCGGAATACAAGCAGTTATATTTGAAATTTCAACAGCAAAAATAACATCGCTTTGGGAAGATACCCCGTAGCTTGCTGCGGGGAGTATTCATTTTTTCAATATTTGTATTATAATAATTTCTAAAATCAGCAACATAATCAAAAGATGTATTTTCTTGCCTAGTATTTGCAATATTTAAGTTAGATTTAATATTATCAATACAATTTGATATATCATTATTTATCACATCTATACTACTCATATTTGTTCTCCTTCTATTTCTTTTCTCTCCTCTAGAATACTATTAATTAACTTAATTCTTTCATAATTAAGTTTATAATTATGTTGATCAATCTTTGCTACAAAATTACATTGCTCTTCTGCTAATAAGGCAATAAAGTAATTGTATGCATTATTTCTTTTATAATCAACTATCTGGTTGCTATTATCCAAAATACTTATTATAAATTCATGGGGATTTTCTCTATAGCTAGTAATATAATCTTGAACCTTCAAATTGTTCTGTTTGCAAAATTGTATAATATTAAACTCATCTCTATTTATTGTATTATATTTTTTTAAAAAATATAAAATATCACAATATTTATCAAAAAATTTAAAAGAAGTATTTCGCATATTTAATAATCCTAAAGAAATGATATCATTTTTGATAATGTTTAATTCTTTTTTTGCATAAGCCAAGCTTTCATCACTTGAATCAACTTTTTTAATAGTTTTTAGAATATCAATATATGAAAGACCTAACTTTGTAAAAAAGCTAGAAAAATTAATTTCATGATAACTATTTATAAATCCAAGATTATATAAAAATGGAATAAATGATCTTATATAAGAATTACTAAAAATATTTTTGTCCATAACAAAATCTTGAAATTCTTGATAGCTCATTATTTGAGAAGGATTTTGAAAAATAGCATCGGCCATTAATATTAACTTATCATTAGTGTTTTCGGTAAAACTTAATCCAGGATTGGATATCTGCTTAACAACAATATTTTTTTCCATTTTATCCTCCAATTTGTGATTTAATAGCTTCTGCTATAGCAAAAGCTAACAGTGGTGGAACTGCATTCCCAACTTGTTTATATTGACTTGTTTTTGAACCCTTAAATATAAAATCATCTGAAAATGATTGTAACCGAGCGGATTCCCTAACTGTAGGTATTCTATTTTTTTCATAATGAAAATAATTACGATGACCAGTATCTATTGTATTGGATTGTGACATTGAATCCATCCTTTGAAAAGCTTTATTATATTTTCTTATTTCCCAATATTCTTTAGGTAGGTCTGTAATCTTTCCGCCATTCGGAATCATTTCAATAATTTTTTTGGTTTGCTCTGTATGATTTGTAAACTCGTTGTTATATAATTTATTACAATGCTTTCTCATTTTCTTTTGATATGAATTTTGAGGATCAGTAGTATATTTAAATTCATATTCAGATAAGTCAGATATTGCTTCGTAAGTAGTTATTTTATTATTATTAGGTTTTGGAAAAATAAATTTTTTCTTTTTTATACCAACAAAGAATACTCTGCACCTATTTTGAGGGACCCCATAGTCTGCAGCATTTAATAGTCTGTATTCGACGCTATAACCAAGCTTTGAAAATTTGTCAATTATATCCTCTTTAAACTTTCCCTTATCTAAAGTTAATAATCCTTTTACATTTTCTAATACAAAAAATTCTGGTTTTATTTTTTCTACGATTCTACAATATTGTAAATATAAATAATTTCTTTCATCTGTAATATCACGTTTTCCAACTGTACTATATCCTTGACACGGTGGCCCACCAATAATTCCAATAATTTTATTTTTTTTCATTATTTCTTCTAGAAATTCATTACTTAACATAGATACATCTTCACAAATACCAATATTATTTTTGTGATTAAAATTATATGTATCTATAGCATCTTTCCAAAAGTCTATTGCTAATACGGGTTCAAAACCGGCCATTTCAAAACCTCGACTTAAGCCCCCACAACCGCAAAACAAATCAATGATTTTATTACTCATTATCTAAAACCTCCTTTATTGCTTTGGCTATAGCTTTAGCTAGAAGAGGAGGGACTGCATTTCCAACTTGTCTATATTGCGCAGTTCTAGATCCCATAAATATGAAATCATCAGGAAACGATTGAATGCGAGCAGCCTCTCTAACTGTAGGTATTCTATTATACAAAGGGTGAAAATAGTTGCTATGAGAATTACCTGTATCTATAGTAACAGAAACATCATTTTCATTCAATCTTTTATAAGCAGAAGAATGTCGGTTTTTTCTATTATTATCAAATAATTCTTGAGGAATTACCTGCCAATTTTCTCCTTGTTTTACACAGGAAATTCTCTTTTGTACTATTTCAGCTGGATATTTAACTTCGTGATTATAAATCATTCTTGCTTTGTTATGCATTTTTTTTGAAAAAGCAGAGTAGTTTGTATCATTAAGTGTTAAAATCTTTTCTTTTTTTTCTTCTAAATCATACAAGTCTCCGATAGCCTCTTTAACCGTTATTTTTTTTCTCACTTTTTTAATGCTATTAAAATCAAATGCATTATTTTTCATTATAACAAAAAAATTACGTAATCTTTTTTGTGGCACACCATAATCAGATGCATCTAAAATCTTGTGTGAAACATTATAACCTCTTTTAGTAAATATTTCATATATCCGATCTTTGGCGTATCCATTATTTTCCGTAATAATACCACGAACATTTTCTATAACCACCACTTTTGGCTTAATTAAATCAACAAATTTAACAAATTCAAAAAACAATTTATTTCTTGGATCATTGTTAACTTTATTTCTATTAGCTGCAGAAAAGCCTTGACATGGAGGACCACCAATTATCACATCAATAGAATTTAAATTACCAAAATTATTTTTTATATCATCTGTTGTTAAATTTAAAATATCAACATATAGTCCCTTTGCATTTGTAAAATTTTGATTAAAAGTATCAATGGCATCTTTATTAAAGTCAACACCACCAATTATATCAAAACCGGCCATTTCAAATCCCTTGCTTAGACCCCCACAACCGCAAAATAAATCTAATACTTTATACTTTTTCATTTTACTTCCTCCTGCTCATTGTCTTCTAAAGCCTTCTCCCAACCTGAGTAATCATTGTTTTTCATTTTTTCTCGTATACATTTTCTAAGAGAGGCATTTTTCATAATGTACTCAACTATATCATAGGGAACGCGATTCTTGCTATTTTTAGCAGCCAAATCCAACAATTTATATGTATTTTCATCAGTCATTTCAAGAACGGAACTAATCCGTTGTAATACTTCAAAAGTCGGTGTTCTTTTTCCATTCTCAATATCACACATGTAAGGAGCTGAAATATTACATTTAATAGCTAATTGACGTGCTGAAAAATTTTTTTCTTTTCGTTTAGAAATAATAAACGCACCTAATGTATTACGTTTCATGCGATCACCTCATTAACATATATGCTAACATGTTAATATAATTATAAGCTATTTAAAAGGAAAAAGCAACAAATTTATTATAATAAGTAAAACGTAAAATTTGCATTTAAAAATAAGACATTAGACAATAGTTTATTTGAAATTTTATATTTATTTCACAACCAAATACAATATTTCTATATAAACTGAATTTAAAAGCGATGTAATCAGCAACTTTTGAAATAATAGAAGCATCAATGTATTAAAACTACTACAAAGTAGTTTTTTTCATTAGATTAATAAGATATAAAATAAAACAACCGCTTTCCCCACACAATAAAAATTACCTTTTGATTTTTCTTTCTATTTATCTATACTTTTAAAAAGAAGAATCTACAAAAGTCCCAACCGATGACGGGCGAAGTCCGAAATTTTTTGATGACTTTTTCGTACTCCAAATTCATCAAAAAAGTTTTAATTTTACTGGTGTAAAGATTATTTTCTTCGTATAATATAAATGTAATTTATATAAAATAATCATTATTATACAAATAAT
>DVGU01000047.1 GCA_018712565.1 Candidatus Faecimonas gallistercoris | reverse complement strand
CATTTCGTGTATAATATTAAATGTGTTAGGTTTATTATCTTTCTTTGGACGGAATATATAATAATCTAACACTTTTTATTTTGCAATAATTTTTTGAAACTGAAGACTTTTCGTTAGAAATTTGGTACAATGTTTATAGGTGATTTAAATGAAGGTATTAAGTTTAACAGAACCTTTTGCAACTTTGATATATGAAAAAAAGAAGCTAATTGAAACTAGAAGTTGGAAAACAAATTATAGAGGTGAATTATATATTCATGCAAGTCTTACTAAAATATCTAAAAACGATTTAGAAGATAAAGAGTTAATGTCTTTAGTTGATAATAAAGATATGAATTTTGGGAATATTATTTGCAAATGTAATCTGGTTGATTGTATTTATATGACAAAAGAATATGTAGAAGAAATGAAAAAGAATAATTATCAAGAATATATTTGCGGTGAATATAAAGAAGGCAGATATGCTTGGATACTAGATAGTATTGAACCTATAAAATTCATAAAAGCAAAAGGACAGCTTAATATTTGGGATTATTATAATGAATTTGAAATTATGGATTTAATGGAAGATATAGGATATGGTTGGGTGGATAAACAAGGTATTAAACATAATATAGTTGATGAATCTTATTCAGACAATTATATTTTACAAAGTCCTAAAGAAATTATAAAAAATAAAGTTGGTGTATGCTGGGATCAGGTAGAACTAGAGAGATATTATTTTAAAGGAAATACTTGGAATATTAAAACTTATTTCATAGTTCATTATGATGATGATAAATGCCCTACTCATACATTTTTAACTTTTGAAAAAAATAACAAATATTATTGGTTTGAACATTCATGGGAAAGATTTAGAGGAATTCATGAATATAAAACACTAAAAGAATTATTATTAGATATTCAAGATAAATTTATTAAATATGAATTAAATAATAATTATAATAAAAATAATCTTTTTATATATCATTATAAGAAACCAAAATATCATCTAAATGTTTTAGAATTTTATAAGCATTGTGAAAATGGTATTAATATTACATTGGAGGATATGTAATATGGATATAAAGAAAATTAAAAATGAATTAATTAAACAAAAATAATCTAAATTTAAAGGTAATATATATCATTATTCACAAGTTAATTTTGCTTATAATTCCAATAAAATTGAAGGTAGTAGATTAACTAGTGATCAAACTGAGGCAATATTTGATACATCTTCATTTATTCCTAAAAGTGATGATTTAATTGAATCTAAAATCATTTTAAATTATTTGAATATATGTTAGATAATGTAGATGAATTATTAACTAAAGAGATGATAATTGAAATGAATAAGATATTAAAAAGAAATACTGTGATGAAGAAAATCCTAGATATAATGTTGGTGGATTTAAAGTTGTTCCTAATATCATAGGTGTAGTTAATGTTATTAATACTACTGCACCAGAAGATGTAGAAGAGAAAATCGAAGAATTATTAAATGAATATAATTCTAAAACTAATATTACTTTAGAAGATATAGTGGATTTTCATTTTAGATTTGAATGAATCCATCCATTTGGAGGTGGAAATGGTCGTGTTGGTAGAATAATAATGTTTAAGGAATGCTTAAGAAATAACATTATGCCCTTTATTGTATTAGATGATGATAAAACTTATTATATGAGAGGTTTAAAAGAATATGAAAATGATAAAATGTTCTTAATTGATACTATTAGGCAAGAACAAGATTTATACGAAAAAATGTGTGAAAAATTATTGGATTTTGAAATAGAAGAAAACAATTAAAAAATAAGAATTTACCTTTTATATCAACCTACGAAGTAGGATGAATTTTGTAAGTACAAAATAAGAATGATATTATAACGAATCCTTATTATATAAGGGTTCTTTTTATGTTGTGGTGTCAACATCTTATCCTGTTTTAGTAGAATTAATTAATGAGTTAGCATGCATCGTGAGAGGAAATGATGCATATGAAAATTAAAAGAATAATTTATAAAGAGGTGAATGTCTATAAGTAATACTAAATTAATGTGTAATTTGATATTTACACGATTTAGTATTACTAAAACTAGTTATTTATCCATAAATTTAAGTGAGGTGCGAGAGTTATGGATAAGTATAAAATTAATTACATATTTAATGAAGAAAAAGATATAAATGATATCTTAATAAATGTTTTAAATAAGGAATTAAAAAAATATATTCAAATGATTTGTAAAAATAAAAAATGCGGGGTACCGTCATCATGTACGAGATTTTCTCTAGAAGAAGGTAAGCATTGTTAGAGAATTTAAATAATATATATAATGTTGGTATTTATATAAGGTTATCTCGTGAAGATGATGATAAAGCATTAGAAAGTGAAAGTATTACAAATCAAAAGAGTTTATTACTTCAATATGTTAAAGAGAATAATTTAAGAGTTTATGATATTTATATTGATGATGGATATAGTGGAACTAATTTTGATAGACCTGATTTCAATAGATTATTAAATGATATTGAATTAGGTAGAGTTAATATGGTTATTACTAAAGATATGTCAAGATTAGGAAGAGACTATATTGGTACTGGAAATTTAATAGAAAAATATTTTCCAGAACATAATGTTAGATATATTGCTGTTACTGATAATATAGATACTTTTTTAGATAATTCTAATAATGATATTGCACCATTGAAGGCAATTATGAATGATATGTATGCTAAAGATATATCAAAAAAGATTAAATCTAGTTTAAGAGCAAAACAAAAGGAAGGAAAATGGGTAGGAGGGAGAACTCCATTTGGATATGATCAAGATCCGAATGATAGAAATCATTTAGTGATAAATGAGGAACAAGCACTTATAGTTAAAAGAATATTTGATATGTGTTTAGAAGGATTATCGTTTTTTAAAATAGCAAAACAATTAACTAATGAAGGAGTAAAAACACCTGCTGGGTATTATAGTTTTGAATGGAAAAATAATAAAACTATAAAATATGGACAGTGGCATTCTAAAACAATAAGAGATATTTTAACTAATCAGATGTATATAGGTGATATGGTACAAAATAGAAGAAGTAAAGTAAATTATAAAGTTAAAAAGGTTATTAGAAATAATCCTAAAGATTATATAATCGTTGAAAATACTCATGAGGCAATTATTGATAAAGATATTTTTTTTGAAGTACAAATGCGAATTCCTAAAAATGTAGGAAGAAATGAAAAAAAAGAAAATCATTTATTAGATGGACTTTTATATTGTGGTGATTGTGGACATAGAATTTCAATACAGGCAAGAAGAAAAAAAGATAATAGATGCTATACCATTTGTAATTATTATAGAACTTATATGAAACAAAAACTCTGTACAACTCATTCAAATAATTATGATGAATTAGAGAAAGTAATAATTAAATCATTAACTAATATGTGCTTAAGTTATATTAATAAAGATAAAGTTAGAAATAATGTATTAAATAATTTAACTGAAGATAATAAGGTAAATAATAAAAAAGAGTTAGAAATACTTGCCTTAGATATTAAACAAATACATGATAATTTAGATATTATTTATATTGATAAATTAAATAAAAAGATAACTGAAGAGCAATTTGAAAGAGTAAAAGTAAAATTAGATCAGGAATTAAATATAAAACAAAAAAGATATAATGAGTTAAATAATAGTATTAATGATAATATTAATGAAGAATCTAAAAATAAAATGATTAATGAATATATTAATAAATTTTTATCTATGAATGAACCTAGTAGAGAGTTAATAATTAATTTAATTGATAAAATTGAAATATTTGATGATAAAACTATAAATATTAAAGTTAGTTTTAGTTAGATTGAATATTAGCAAAATATAATTGACAAATGTATAAACATTGTATATACTACAAATGAATGGAGATGGTATTATGGAGGCAAAAATTCAAAAATGGGGAAATTCTGATGGAATTAGGATTCCTAGTAGTATTTTAAAATCCTTAAATATTAAAACGAATGATATAATAAATATTGAACAACAGGATGATAAAATAATTATTAGTGTTCCAAAGAAAAAAAAGATATCATTAGAAGATAGGTTTAAAGAGTATCATGGAAAAAATTTAGCAAAAGAATTTTCTTGGGATGAGAATGTTGGGAGAGAAATATGGTAAAAAAGTATATGCCAGAACAAGGAGATATTGTGTTTTTTGATTTTAATCCTACAAAGGGACATGAACAAAGGGGTTTTAGACCAGCAGTTGTTATTAGTACTAATGTTTTCAATCAAAATACAAAAATGGTAATTGTATGTCCAATTACATCTAACGAAAAAGAATTTCCAACTCATTATAAATTAGAAGATACTAAAAATGTACATGGTTCTGTTTTATGTGAACATATAAGAAGTATAGACTATGAAATTAGAAATTTGAAATTTGTAGAAAAATTAAGTGAAAATGATTTTATAAGTATAATTACATTATTAAATGCATGTATTGAAGATTAAATCTATCAAAAAAGGGCAGACACATGTTTGTCCTATTCATACTAGAATTATTAATCATCATGTATTTAAGCATACATATCGTCCACAGTATACTTGTTCTGAGGAAAATGTTGTTAGTAATGTACAGTGTGGTTCTTGTTGTCAGTTTAGATAATTTTTTGTTAAAGCGAGCAATGATTTATGCTCGTTTTTGTATTATTAAAAAAAATAAATAATATATTTAATTATGAGTATAGAAAATGAGATATTTAGATTACAATTTGAGGATTTTTTATGGATTGTTTTCATTGTATTAGCTTGTTTAAATATTTGGGGAGATTATGATGATAGATTATTTTTAAGAAGTAATAATTCTTTTTATAAGGAAGAATCTAATCGTATTTTTAATTTTACTTTATTTATTACATTTTTTATTTATTTGTATTTTTTTATTAGAAATTATAAAAAATATATGGAAGTTAATGATTATCAAAAGAAATTATATTCCGTAAAGTTGTTTGGTAGTATTTTCTTGATAGTAGGTGTTATTTGTCTTTTATATTTTCAGAGTCATCAAAATTCATTTGTTGGTTCTCCAGCAATTTAGTTAAACTATCGATTCTTTGTGTCTAATTTTGTCATCTTCCTTGATTATTTTTTCTTGGTGATTTATTCTAATAATAGGGAGTGTGATACGAATGATTTATCCTTCTATTGATAAGTTGCTTAATATTGTTGACTCTAAGTATGAATTAGTTCATATCGCGGCACGTCGTAGTAAAGAGATTTCTAGAACAGGATATTTACAGATGCCTGCTAGTTCATATAAGAGTACGAAGAATATTGGGAGAGCTTTGGAAGAAATTACAGAAGGGCTTATTGAAATCAAGAAGGGAGAAAAGTAATATTTTCTCTTTTTTTTAATGTTTTATCATTGACTTTCGAACAAATGTATTATATAGTGGTTTTGTCAACAAATATATTCTATGTGTTATTTTATTTCTTGTATTTAGTTTGAATAATTCATTCATAAAACTATTTATTCTTATGGTATACTATTGTTATGTGTTTTGTGGTTTTACTTGTTGAAAAGATGGTATGGTTAGAGGTGATATGGTTTGAAAATTTTAAAATATAAAAAGAAAAGAAATGGTCAGTATGATTTACAATTAGAATCTGGGGATGTATTATCTTTATATGAAGAGGTTATTTTAAAATTTGAATTATTGTTGAAAAATAGAATTGATGAAAAAGAAAAAGAAGAAATTTTATTATGTAATCAAGAATATGATGTTTATTATGTTGCTTTACGTTCTTTGAAGAGTAGGTTTCGATCTGTTTGTGAGTTAAGAAAGTTATTGTTAAAAAAGAAATATCCACAGGATTATGTGGAAAAAGCAATTTGTAAGTTGTTAGAACAGGGGTATTTAGATGATCGAAGTTTTGCTAAAGCTTATATTAACGAGCAAATAATTACTACTTCTAAAGGACCTAGAAAAATAGAGACAGAGTTGTTATCTCGAGGGGTTTGTTCTTCTATTATTGATGATGAGATTTTAATTTTTACAAAAGAGGAACAGATTCCTAAAATTAAGAAGGTTGCTAATCGTTTGATTCGAAGTAATCGAAGTCGTGGAGGGGTTGTATTACGTAATAAAATTATTCATGATTTACAAACCTTAGGATATGATATAGCGATTATTGATGAAGTTTTGAAAACTATAGATTTTGGAGATACTAAGGATATTGCAAAGAAGGAGTATGATAAATTATATCGCAAATTTAGTCGTAAATATTCTGGTCGACAATTGGAGTATAAAATAAAAGAGAAACTTTATCAGAAAGGATTATATTATGAAGATTAAGACCTTTATTCATAAAAATAAATTATTATTTTCTTTTTTAATTTTTCTATTTTGTTTTGCTTTGTTTTTAATGGTGTTTTTGAGAATTGATATTGATTATTTTTGGCATTATAAAACAGGGGAATTTATGGTTTCTCATGGAGAAATTTTAACTAAAGATGTTTTTTCTTGGAGTTTATACCATGCTTCTTGGATTTCTCATGAATGGTTATTTGAAATTTTACTTTATGGATTAGATGTTGTGTTTGGTAAATTTCATTTGTTTATTTATGTTTTTTTAGTTGTTTTGGGATTATTATTTTTCTTGTTTTTTGTACAGAGAAGAGAGTACTTAAAAAATATTCCTTTTGCTTTACTTTGGACTATCTTTTTTGCACTTATTTTTGTTGGTCTAAGTGGTAGGCCTCAGTTACTTAGTTTTTTGTTTTTAGCAATTTGTGTTTTTCTTGTTTTTCATTATTTTTATCATCCTGATTCTAAGAGTATTTTTATTTTACCTTTTATTAGTCTTTTATGGTCGAATATTCATGGAGGGTCTTCTAATTTACCGTACTTGTTATGTTTGATAGCTATGGTATGTGGTTTATTTTCATTTTCAAGTACAAAAATCGAGGCACGTCAGTTGAATAAAAAACAAATTCTTACATATCTTGTTGTTTCTTGTTTTTGCATGTTGGCAATTTGTATTAATCCTCATGGTGTTACGATGTTATTTTATCCTTATCAAAATATGGCGGATAATTTAATGCTTTCTACTATTGCTGAATGGCAACCTAGTAACTTAAATCATTTATCTCACTATGTTTATTTTCTATTTGCTTTATTAGTATTATTTGTTTTTATTTTTAGTAAAAAGAAAGTACGTTTTATAGATTTAATATTTTATTTGATTTTTCTGTATCTTGGATTAAAGAGTATTCGTTTTTGGTTTTTTGGATATATTGTTTGTTCGTTTTTTATTTTTTACTATATACCTAAAAGAAAATTGGATGCTCATGTTTGTTCTTTGATTCTTGTCTTTTCTCTCGGGCTTGTTTTAATATTTTGTAAGGGTTTTTCTTATTCTAAAGTGTTAAATGAGAAGACATTATCTGATGATGCAATTTTTGTTTTAAAAGAAGAAAATCCAAAACGATTATTTAATTATTATGACTATGGTGCTTATTTAATTTATCAAAATATTCCTGTTTTTATTGATGGTAGAGCTGATTTGTATTCTAAATATAACTATAAGGATTATCAAAAAATATCTAGATTGTCTTATCGTTTTCCACAGTTGATTTCTAAGTATAATTTTGATTATTTTCTTGTTCCAAGAAAATCTGGACTTTCTAGTTATTTAAAAGAAGATGGTAGTTATGTGTTAATTTATCATGATGATACTTGTAATATTTTTAAGACAAAATAAAAAGTACTCCTTGGTACTTTTTTAATTTGTAGTGTTTGTATTATTGTTTGCTACATTATTTATTAATTGGTTCATTAAATCGTTATATTGTTCTTCAAGTTCATCATCGTTCCATTTAATGTTATTTTCTTTTCTAATGTCTATTAATGTTTGATAGTGAAGTGTTGCATCATTATCTAATTTGTTGTTTGCTAGTGTTGTTTTAATTTCATCTTTGACATCTTTTAATTTAGCTTTTTCTTTTTGATCTACTTTTAATATAATGTGATAGCCATATTGAGTTTTTACAGGTTCTTTTGTATATTCATTATTTTTTAATTTTTTTACAGCATCCATGAAATTTTCATCCATGTCATCTGTATTAAAGTATCCTAAATTTCCACCATCTTTTGCTGTTGCTTTGTCATCTGAGTATTTTTTGGCAAGTTCTGCAAAATCTTCTCCATTCTCTAATTTTTTAATAATTTTTTCTGCTTGTTGTTTTGCTTTCTTTTCTGCTTTTGCTTTTTCATCTTCTGATGCATCACTATCTACATCTGGTGTGATTAAGATATGACTGGCTTTGATATCTCCTATAATATTATTTTTATAATAATCATTTATTTCGTCATCTGTTAAGTTATCTTTTATATAATCTTCTACTGCTTCATTTCTTTTGTATTCTAATCGTAGCATTTCTTCAAGTTCGTCTTCTGAATTTACTCCAAAGTATTGTTGTATAGCACTTAGAAACATATCTTCGTTGTCTTTGTAGTTTTCTTTTAACTGAGATATTTGTTCTTTTACTGCTTTATCTTCTTCATCTGTAGATTTATATTTTTTATCAAATAATTGATGGTCAATCATATCTACTAATTTTGAAATATTAGAATTTTTTAATTCATTATAATAATCGGTAGCAGTTATTTTTATACCATCTAAAGAGACTGCTGTTTTATTATCGTCTAATTCGGCTTTTTTTCCACAACCTGTTACTATTGTTGTTATTGTTAGTAGTAAACATAAACTGGTTATTAATTTCTTTTTCATTTTAATCCTCCTAATCCATGAATATCATAGCAAAAAAAATAAATTCGTGCAATAAATATGGTTGATATAATCACACAATTTTCAATTTTACCATAGAATATCATGAAAGCATTAAAAAAGGAGGAAAAGATATGAATAATTATATTTCATCTTCAGCAATTTTATTAGTTTTGTTCATTCTTTTAGTTATTATCTTAGGTGCTTATATTTAGGGAGGTGTTTTAATGTCTTGTTCTGAGAATGCTGCTCCAAGAAGAAATAATAGTTTTATAATTATTATTGTTTTATACATCTTATTAGCTATTATTTTAGGCGGTACGATGTGTTATTAATGAAATAGGTAAGAATTTTTTTCTTATCTTTTTTCTTTTTTGGTACATACTATAACTGGTGATTTTTATGTATTATTTAAACTTGTTTTTTATTAATTCTATGATTGGTTATTTATTAGAAACAGGACTTAAAACTTTTTTCTTTCCAAATATGAATAATGGTATTTTATTTGGTCCTTGGATTCCAGTTTATGGTTTTGGTGTCGTTATTGTAGCATATGTTAGTAAGATTATTTTTCATCGCCTTAACATATCAAAATTGTGGAAAACAGTTTTACTTTTTTTTACCGTTTTTATTTTACTTTCTTTATTAGAATGGTTGGGTGGTGTGATAATAGAGAAACTTTTTCATAAAGAGTTTTGGAGTTATCGAGATCAAAAATATAATCTAGGTCCTTATATTTCTTTGGGAATGAGTATGTTATGGGGAGGAGCTTCTCTATTATTAGTTTATGTTGTTTTACCTTTGGAAGAGAAATTTATAAAAAAAATACCAAGAGGATTTACCTTCTTGGCACTTATCTTATTTGTTGTTGATTGTGCTGTTACTTGGTGGTTAGCTTAGTATAGATATCATCTATATTACTAATTTTACTTTTATCATATTTAAAGCCGAAATCATCATTTTCATACTGTGGAATTAAGTGTATATGATAATGATTTACATCTTTACCTATTTGACAGATAGATAATCCTGTAATATTTAATTTTTCTTTTAATAGAGGATATATTTTTGTTTTGATTACTTGATACATTTCCATAATTATTTCATTAGGTGTATCTAAAAAGTTTACATAATGTTTTTTAGGAATTAATAAAATATGTCCATCACTTGCAGGATTTATTTCTAAGAAAGCTTTTACCGTGTCATCTTCGTAAATTGTTTTTGATGGCATTTCTCCTTTTATAATTTTACAAAAAATACAATCGTTCATAATCATTCTCCTTTATTTGAATATTGATAAGAGATATTATTTGTTTTTATAATATCACTTTCATTATTATTCATTATATCATTAATTATTTGAGTTAGTGTATATTTTTGTAATGTTTGTTGTGTTAGATTGTTGATTGTTAATTTTTTATTTTCGTTTTTGTTTGTTATTTTGATGTTGTAGTGATTTGGATTTATTTTTATTGTCCGTAGTTCTGTGGCAGTTTTTTCTATGTTTTCTACAATTGCTGATGTTTCTAGTGGTGAGGTTATCGATAGGTTGATATTATATAAATTAATGTTTTCTAAGTCATTATTGATTAATGTTTCTTTTATTTGTGTTGTGTATTTATCTAAGGTTAGAGGAAAGGTTATGGTAACTTTTTTATTTAGCTCTTTTTTTATTTTTTGTTCTAAATTTTTTTCAGTTGTTGTTAGAAGTGTTTTTCCTTCTAAGTAATCTTTTTGATAGGTATCTGTAATTTTTTTATTTTGATATGTGACGTTGAAATATAAGTTTTTATTATTTTTATTATAAACTTTTGCTTGGTATTTTTGGAGTTTATAAGTTACTTTTCCGATTGTTAGATTTTTTTGTTCTTCTTTATAGTTTTCTTTTATGTAGGCTGTTATTTTATCTTTTATTTTGTCTGTATAGAATGGAGCTAGTTTTTCTGTTACTACTAAAGTTCCAAAACTTACAAATGTAATAAAAAATAGAAGAGTCATACCTAACATTAGTTTTTTATCCTGTTTCATTTTACCACCATTATTATTGTAACTTTTTCTTTGTTTTTTTGCAATTTTATTTTAGAAATTTATGTGGAAAGTAGTTGTTTTCTGAGTATGAATGTGATATCATTATAGATGATTAAGAGTATAATAAGGCGGTGTGTAATGATGCAAGAGGAAAGACAAGTTACATTTGATAGAGGAAAGGTTTCTGCTTATAATGGTCAAGATAATCTTTTTTGTGATTTTGCGACTGTTGTTCAAGGTGGAAAACAAGAAGTATATTATCTTTTAAATGATAAAAAGTTAGATAATGGTTGTTTTATTGCATCAACTGTATTAAAAGAGGCAATTGATTCTAGTATTCCTAGGGCTCATCTTGGCCTTATTAATAAAAATGGCGATGTTATTATACCTTTTGAAAATAAAACAATTAAAATTATTGATGATAAATATTTGTTAGTGGTTAGGACTGAGGCTCATACGCAAACTGTTTTGGATGCTATTGCTTCTCGTAGTGATCCAACGGCGGCTGAGAGAATGGTTAATTCTAATGCTAGTATTAAAGAAAAATTAAATAAAGTGATGAAAAACACTGGAAAATTTATTTTGAATGATTTATTATCTGAGGGAACGGTTTATACTTTAGACGGAAAGAATCTTTTTGATAATCAATATTATAGTTTTATTGGGATGACTGATGATTCATTTTATTGTAGTACTAATGTTCCTACTGATTCTGTTTTTGAATATCCATTTAATGCACCTGTAAAAAGTGCTAGTTTGATGGGAAATAATGTTGAGAAAACAGTGGAAGAAGTAATTACACCTGATGTTGCTCCTCAGACAAATTCTTTAGATGTCAGTAATGTTTCTGTTCCTAAAGAGACGATTGATAATGCTTTAAATTCTGCGGTTACTGTTGCTCCGGATAATTCTATTGGTAATAATCAAGAAAATGAACCTCTTTCTTTGGATGCAAAAGAGAATATAAAGAATTTAGAAGATTCTGGGACTATTCCGTCTGATGAGAATCATGAAGAAGAGATTATTTCTGTTGAGGAGAATAAGAATATTGTTCCTTCTGTTCAAACTAGTGAAATAACTCCTTTACCTGAAGTGGAACCTGATTCTATTTTTGAGTCTACTACTTCTGTGGATGATAAGAAAGAATCTCAAGGAATTGATACTACTGATATTAATCAATCTTCTATGATTGATAAAGAAGAGGCTAGTATTGGTAATATAGTAGAAGCTGTTGGTGGAATTGTTAAAGAAAATAAAGAGTTAAAAAGCTTAAAGGAAAAATATGAAAGTCAATTACAGCATTTTGAAGAAGTAGAAAAGGAAAATCAGAACTTAGCTTTAGAAGTTACTCGTCTTAAAGAGGAAAATCAGACTTTAAGGCAAACTAATTTACATATGGTACAAGGATTTGAGGAGATGAAAAAAGTATTGGCTATTTCTGATTCTCCAACGGAGGATGTTTCTCGATTTCAAAAGGTTGCTTAAAGTATCAAATGATACTTTTTCTTTTTGTCTAGTTTAATATTATAGTTGTTTTTTTGTCCGTTACATAAGATATTATATCTTAATGGGGTGAAACTATGAGACAAGAAGATTTTCCTATTCTTAAAAATAAGGATATTATTTATTTTGATAATGCTGCTACTACGTTAAAACCGAGTTGTGTTATTAATGCGGTTGATGATTATTTTAATTATTATACGGCTAATATTCATCGTGGTGTTTATGATAGTTCAATTATTACAGATTATTTATATGACTCTGCTAGGTTTGTTGTTAGAGATTTTGTACATTGTGATAGTGCAAAAGAAATTATTTTTACTAGTGGGGCTACACATTCCATTAATTTGGTTGTTTTTGGATTTATGAAATATCATTTAAAAGAAGGCGATGAAGTATTATTATCTAAAGCTGAGCATGCTTCTAATATTTTGCCTTGGTTTCGTTTAGCAGAGGAAATTGGGATTGTAGTTAAATTTATTCCCTTGGATGAATCTTATTCCTTAACTTATTATAATGTTGAAAAATCTATTACGAATAAGACAAAAGTAATTTCTATTGCTCAGGTAACTAATGTTATTGGTGATGTGAGGGATATTTTTAGTATTGGAAAACTTTGTTGTGAAAAGAAAATTCTTTTTCATGTAGATGGAGCTCAAAGTGTACCACATCTGAAGATAGATTTTTTAAAGAATAATATAGATTTTTTAAGTTTTTCTGGTCATAAAATGTGTGCTCCTACTGGAGTTGGAGTTTTAGTGGTAAAGCAGAAATGGTTGCAGGAGATGTATCCAATATTCTATGGTGGAGGGATGAACTTGTCTTTTGATAGTATAGGTCATTATACTTTGAAAGAAGCCCCTGTTTTGTTTGAAGCTGGGACACCTCCTATAGCAGAGGTTTTAGGGTTAAAAGCTGCTATTGAATATTTAAATCAAATTGATTTAGAAGTTATTCATCAATATGAGTATGATTTAAAGAAGTATTTGATTTCTAAGCTTGATGATATTCCATCTATTATTTTGTATAATCGTGATTCTGAGAGTGGTATTTTAGCTTTTAACATTGATGGTGTTTCTAGTATGGATGTTGCAAAATATTTGAATACTTTTCATATTTGTGTTAGGTCAGGGAATCATTGTAGTAAGATGTTAAAAGAAGATTTAGAGATTCCTTCTACAGTCCGAATTAGTTTTTATTTTTATAATACTAAGGAAGAAATTGATTTATTGGTTGAAGCTTTGAAAAAGTGTAAAGACGTTTTTAAAGTTGCTTTATAATATTGAAAGTTAATAAATTAATATTATTTCTGCTTTAAAAGAGATATATTCTTTAGAAGAATCTCTTTTTTTTGGTTGTTTTTGTTTTTGGTTCTCTATATTTTGTTGTTTGTTTTTTTTACTTTCTTTTTTTATGATAGCTGTGAAAGGAGGTGATATATGTTAAATCAGGTTGTCTTGGTTGGTAGAATTGTATATGATTTGGAGTTAAAAACGAGTGATTCTAATAAGAAGTTTTTGTCAATAACTTTAGCAATTCCTAGAAGTTTTAAAAATATGGAAGGTACTTATGATACTGATTTTATTCGTTGTATTGTTTGGGATAATGTTGCTAAGAATACAAAAGAGTACTGTCGTAAGGGGGATATTGTCGGACTAAAAGGAAGGCTCCAGTCTAGAATTGTTGAAAAGAATGATAAAAAAGAAAATGTTATGGAGGTGGTTGGTGAGAAGGTTACATTTTTATCGTCGTCTAAAAGTAAAGAGGAAAAGGAAAATGTATAATTGTATTATTGCATATCCTTTTCTTTTTTGTTAGACTTTTTATGGGGAGGAAGGTTTTATGGAAAAAAGAGAATTTTCTTTGGAACAATTAAAAAAATTTGAAGTTTTATCTACTGGGTATAATACTGTATATAAGTTAGATAATGGAGAGGTTCTTAAATCTTTTCATCCAACATATATAGAAATGATGAGTTCAGTAGGGGTAAATTTAGAAAATAAGATATTAAATGCTACTAATGTATCTTCTGCTCCTGAAATATTAATTCCTACTTCGGCAAGTTATTTGAATGGGAGATTTTTTGGATATACTTTACCTAGTGCTAAGGGAGTTCCTTATTCTTTTTATGATAGTTCTTTATCCTATTTGGAGTATACAGATTTGTATCAATATGCAAAGGTTTATGCTGCTATTGAAAAGCCTGTACGTAATACTTCTAATATTGTTTTTCCAGATTTATGCACTTGTGATAATATTTTTATTTCTAAAGATAAGGATGATTTTCAAGTACAATTTATTGATTATGATGGGTTGCAAGTAGATCAATATCGGTCAATTATGATTTCTAGTTCTTTAGGTGATCAATCTTTTCTTACTGATAAATATTATAAGAATGATTTTTTTACCAAAGATTTGGATATTAAGAGTTTAACTCATTTATATTTTTTAGCGGCATTTAATATTAATTTAAGTAGAATTGGGATGCTTAATCCAGTTACAGGAAGTAATGTTAGTTTGGAAGATATGTTTGAGTTTATTCGATTGGATGACTGGGATGTTATGGATAAAGTGTATAAAATATTTCATGAGAAATCTGTTAATGAGTATTTGGGGGATGATGTTTTTAATTTAGCAGAAGAATATCGCTTGGTTGCTATTCCTAATTCTCATTCTCCTATTGGTTATGTAAAGGTTTTAGAGAAAAAATAATTTTTGAAAATACTAGTATTTGTATTTTTTTTTTGTTATTATTAATACTAGATAAGGTAGGGATGTTATGGAAATAAAAATGTATGAAGAGAAGTATTTTGATTCTTTAAATATTTTATTAGAAGAGGCTTTTCATGTAAGTAAAAAAGATAAAGAGTTAAGTTCTAATTTTGAGCTTCTTGCAATTGATGGAGAGAATGTTATTGGTTATTTGATGCTTAATCCTCTTTATGATTCTATTCGGTGTCAAAAATATTTTTATGTTAATTATGTTTGTACTCACCCTAATTATCGTAATCAACATGTTGCTACTAAATTGTTTGATAGAATCTTTTCTATTTGCAAGGAAGAAGGGGTTTCTTATTTAGAATTGACATCTAATCCTTCTAGAGTTGTGGCTCACCATTTATATCATAAATTAGGATTTCAAGTTCGTGAAACTACGGTGTTTCGAAAGGAGATTTTATGATTGTTGATATTATAAATAAAAAGAGATTGGGTAAGGAGTTATCTTTTCATGAATTAGATTGGTTTTTTAATGGTTATTTAGAGGGAAAAGTTAAAGATTATCAGATGGCCAGTTTACTTATGGCTATTTGTATTCAAGGAATGAGTGATGAGGAAACTTTTGCTTTAACGAAAGTATTTATTGATAGTGGTGATACTTTAGATTTAAGTTTTTTAAATACTACTACTGTAGATAAACATTCTACTGGTGGAATTGGGGATAAGACAACTTTAATTATTGCTCCTATTGTTGCGAGTGTTGGGATTCCAATTTTAAAAATGAGTGGTAGAGGACTGGGATATACTGGTGGTACGATTGATAAATTAGAAAGTATTCCTGGATTTCGAGTTGATTTATCTGAAGAAGAAGTAATGTATCAAGTTCAGAATATTGGTATTGTTATTACTGGGCAAACAGCTAGTCTTGCACCTATGGATAAGAAGATATATGCTTTACGTGATGTTACAGGGACAGTCTCTTCTATTCCGCTTATTGCTTCTAGTATTATGAGTAAAAAAATTGCTGGAGGAACTGATAAGATATTAATTGATATTAAAGTTGGGAATGGTGCCCTTTTACAAACAAAGGAAGATGCTCAAAAGTTAAGCGATTTAGTAATTAAAATAGGAGATATTTACCAAAAAGAGGTACATACTATTATTAGTGATATGAATACACCTCTAGGGTATTGTATTGGTAATAGTTTGGAAGTAATGGAAGCTATTAAAATTTTAAAAGGAGAAGAGAAAGATAATAATTTAACTCAATTATGTTTGGAACTTGCTAGTGAAATGATATGTATGGCAAAAGGAGTTTCTAAAGCGAATGCTATAGATATGGTTAGGGAAACTATTGAGTCTGGAAATGCTTATCAAAAGTTCTTAGAACTTGTGGAAGCACAACATGGTGATTTGGATAAACTTTCTGCTAGTAGAAAGTCTAAGATAATAAAATCTCCTAAAGACGGACAAGTTCAGGCTATTTCTGCTATAGAATTAGGAAAACTTTCGGTTTTATTAGGAGCTGGTCGTTTATCTAAGGAAGATAGTATTGATTATGGAGTTGGAGTTGAATTATTAGTTCAAGTAGGTGATAGTGTAAAAAAAGGGGATTCTTTAGCTAAAATTTATTATACGAAAGCACCTCATTTACAAGGTATAGAAGACATTTTTGTAATAAAATAAAAAAAAAGATTGAAAAAGTAAAAACTATGTTATAATAATAATATGAAGGTGGTGTATTATGGAGAAGATATATATGAAGAACAATAATAAACAATCAACTTTTCAACAGGTGTTTCAATCTCAATTATCTAAGAAGTTAACAGCTTCTATGGTATTAGTTGCATTTTTCTCTTTCTTACTTATTGGAGTTGGAAATGTTTCTTATGCTGCGCCAGTTACTATTCCTGAGGATGGGTTAGGGGATAGTTTTACTACACAGTTAAGAGAAAATTTTAGAATATTAGGTTCGGCTTCTAATAATCAAACATTTACTGTAGAAGGATATCAGTCTACAACAGGAATTCCAATTTTTTGTTTAGAGAGAAATGTTGGCTTTGCTGGGGATACAGTATTAACTAAGAGTAATGATGCTATTACTGATCAAGGTTTGTTGTATACTATGGCTAAGACTTATCCACATGAATATTTTAAATATTATGGTAAGGATACACAATTTCCTGATCAAGTACAAGTTTGGTTAACACAAGCTGCTATTTGGCAATATTTATACGAAACAGGTGCTGATCAAAACCTTGGTAAACCAGAGGAACTTCAAACAATGCAAGATGTTAGAAGTATTTATTGGGAAGATGATGATGGTTATCATGTTTGTGATATAGATGGTTGCTACACAAGTGATACTCAAGCAGATTCTACTGCAACATTTTATGATACTTATATTGCACCAATAGTTAAAAATGCTAAACAAGCTACTTCTGTAAATGGACAAATGACTATTTCAAAAGCTAATGATGAAATGTCTATGACAGATGATGGTTATTATCAAACATCATTAATCACTGTTTCAAATACTGCACCTAGCAATTTGGTTAGTTTTAAAGTTCGTATTGATGGTGCTCCAGATGGCACAATTATAGTCGATGAAGAAGGACAAGAAGTAGAGGATACTACTGGTCTTGAGAAGTTCTATGTTAGAATTCCTGCGGATAAAGTAACTGAGGATAATAAGGATATGCAAATTGCTGTAGATGGAACGTTTAGAGGATATGAAGGTTATTATTATCGTGCTACTGGTGCTCAAACTGTTAGTACTGTATATACTACAGATGTTCCACATACTGCTTATTTACCTATAAATATTACTTATACTCCAGAAGTACCTGATACTGGTATGAATCTTGCACAATCTATTTACTTTATTGGTTTAATTGTATTATTGTGTGGAGTAGGTATCATTTATGCGAATACTAAACCAAAACAAAGGCAACAATAAAAAAATAAGATTGAAAAAGAGTCAGTTATTATTAATCGGCTCTTTCCTTGTATTTATAGGTTTATTTATTCTTTCATATAACCATTTGGTGTTTTTAAAAGATCAAGTTTTTGCTAATATGGAACTTGCTATTATTGGTATGGGAGTACCTAGTGAAGAGCAAAATGAAATTTCTGTTCCTACTGCTGATAATGTTTCTGATGGTACGGTATATCAACAATCTGATCAAGAACTTGATTATAGTAAATATGTAGGAGTTTTAGAAATTCCTAAAATTGGATTAAACAGAGGTTTTTATAATACTGATTCTAGATATAATAGTATTGAGTATAATGTATCGACTATACCTGGTTCTACTATGCCTGATGTTGCTAATGGTAATTTAATGTTGATGGCTCATTCCGGTGATGCGTATATTTCTTTTTTCGCATACTTATATCGTATGAATATAGGTGATTCTGCTTATGTTACCTATCGTGGAAAAAGATATCAATATCAAATTGTAAATATTTATACTGCTCCTAAAACTGGTAAGATTGCAATTTATCGTAATTATAATCGTACTACATTAACTCTTATTACTTGTACTAAAAATGATGATACAACACAAACTGTTTATATAGCTGAATTAGTATCTTAATAGGAGGTGTGTATATGGAATTAGGGCTGTTTGAGAAGATGAAAATAATTTTTAATTTATTATTTTCATCTTTTATGTCTATTGAAATATTTTTGTTTTTCTTCCTATTATTCGTATTAGTGATTGTTAATATTAAAATTAAAAATAAGTTTGTGCCTATTATTCTTTCTATTTTGTCTTTTGTTTTTGTTGTTTTATTTATGGTTTGTTTTTCTTCTTATACTTTGACGTGTATTGATTCTTTTATCATGAAAGTCATGGATTATTATTATTTTCCATCTACTGTAGTATTTTTCTTTCTATTTATTTTAGCAATTATTATATTTGTTTATACTATGTTTAGTAAAAAGGTACATAAAGTTAAAAAGATATTTAATTATTTTTGTATGATGATTATGTTTTTGTTTTTTTCTTTGTTTGTAAGTGTTGCTGGTACTTTAAGAATTGATTTAGCTGATCCAGTGATGTTATATCAAAATAAACAGATTTTGGCTGTTGTTCAATTTAGTAATTTATTGTTCTTGTTATGGATTATTGTTACTTTGTTCTATCACTTATATTTATTTTTTAAAAAAAGGTTTGATAAAGAAAAAATTGAGAATTAGTTTTTCTCAATTTTTTTGACGTAATATTCTTCTAGGGTTAAATTATTTTTGTAAATTTCTTTAGCAACTTTTTTTCCTACATAACGATAGTGCCATGATTCATATTGATATCCTGTAAGATTTGTTTTGTCTTTTGGAAATCTTAAAATGAAACCATATTTGTAAGCGTTTTTTTGCATCCAATTAAATTCTTCTGTTTGTTCAAATGATGTGTATGGTAAATCATTATTGTATACATCTACTGCTAGTCCTGTTTGGTGTTCTGAATAGCCTGCTCTTGCTGAATAGGTGTCGGCTGCATCTTTTCCATCTGTTTGTACGTATTTGTTATATAACTCGACTTGATAATCATAACTTCTATAACTTGACATTGCGATAATTGTCATCTGTTCTTTTTTTGCAGCTTCTGCTAAGGATTCAAAGGCTTCTTTTGCTTCTTTTACTAATTGCATGCCTGATCTAGCGTATGTGGTGTTAATTTCTTCTAAATCATTTGGAATATAGTCTTTTGTTAAATAGTTATATTTATTTACTAAAATAGTATTTGAGTTTAGATTTTTTGTTGGTTTGGTATTTGTATAATATGGTTTATCTATTCCAATATTTACGTAAATTACTACTTCTTCTGGAGTAAGTTTTTTATTTTTTTTGTGGTAAGATATGTATCTTTTTTTATATTTATTATTGTAATAAGTTATCTTTTTTAGTTTATTTATATATTTTTGTTCTGTTGTTAAATTTTGTGAATATTTTTTTTCTTCTTTCGTTGTTGAGATTACTATTGATGTTGTAATTAATAAAATACAGATAATAAATATTATTATTACTTTGGCTTTCTTTTTTAATTTTATTTTTTTTATCATCTTATCACCTATTTTCATCATATCATTCTTTTATATATTTATGTATAATTTTTTTCTTATTTACATAAAAAATATTGGAGGTATGTATGAAAAAAAGGTTGTCTATTTTTTTATGTTTCTTATGTTTGTTTTGTAACTGTTTATTACCAGTTTATGCAGAGGAAGTTAATAATACAAATAATACTGAATTAATTCCTGGTGCTGTTAGTGGTGTGCTGATGGAAGCAAATAGTAAAGAGATTGTATTTCAAAAAGAGATGGATAAGGAAGTTCCTGTTGCGTCTATGACAAAAATGGTGGCTCAGATTTTAATATTAGATGCTATTAGAGAAGAAAAAATTAGTTGGGATGATGTTGTTACTGTTAGTCAGAATGCTGCTGATATGGGTGGTTCTCAAATTTATTTAAGTGTTGGGGAGAAAATTTCTATTCGAGATTTATTTAAGGGAATTTCTATGGCCAGTGCGAATGATGCTACTGTGCAAATGGCAGAGGTTATTGCTGGGAGTGAGGCGGATTTTGTTCAGCTTATGAATAAAAAAGTACAAGAGTTAGGACTTAAACATACGGTATTTAAAAATTGTACTGGTCTCGATGAGGATGGTCATTATTCTAGTGCTTATGATATGGCAATGATTGCTAGGGAACTAGTCGTTAATTATCCTGAGATTTTAGATTTTTCATCTGTATACGAGGATTATTTGAGGGAAGATACAGAAAATAAATTTTGGCTTGTTAATACTAATAAATTAGTTCGTTTTTATGAAGGGGCAGATGGATTAAAAACTGGGCATACGGATGCTGCTAAGTATTGCTTAGCGGCTACTGCTAAAAAGAATGATCTTCGTTTTATTGCTATTGTCTTAGGAGAAGAAAATAGTAAGGTTAGAAATCAAGAAGTTATGAGTTTATTAGATTATGGGTTTAATCATTATCAAATGAATTTAATAAAATCTAAAGATGAAGTAGTAAAGACGATTCCTTTAGATAAAGCTACTAAAAAGAGTGTTTCTTTAGTTCCTGTTTCTGATATTGGTGTTTTATCGAAAAAATCTAGTAATAAGAAGAAATATGATTACGAAGTTAAAATGAAATCATTATCATTACCTGTTGAAAAAGGTGATGTTGTTGGTAAAGTTATTGTAAAAGATGGTAAGAAAAATATTACATCAGTTGATTTAACCGTTTCTGAAAACGTAAAGTCACTTTCATTTTGGCAGTTATTTATTCGGGGAATTATAGATACCGTTTCTGGTAATATTCATTTTTCTTTGAATTAAAATTGACTATTTGATTTGGTTTGATGTATAATCTTGTTAGAAATAAACTTAAAAGGTATTTATTACCTTTTTCTTTACGTTATAAGCTATAAATTTATTATAATTTGTACATATTAAAAGTAGAGCTTTGATAGTAAAAATAGTTAGAACAAGAGGGTTGTTGGAGTTATTATGGTAATTTATTAATATTTCTTTTGTTCTTGTTATAGGATGTGGTTATATGAGTAAGAATAATCGAAGAAAAAATAAACATATTAATAATAAAAACTATAAGAAAACAGATAATAGTTTATCACAGTCTAGTTATACAAGAGAAAAACGACATCAGGATTTATATGATACGGATTTTAATATTACGAAGCAACAGGTTTTTAATTTTGATGAGATGAGTTTTTCTGATGAGTTAGATACTAGTTTTGTTGAGAGTAAGCGTAAGAAGAGAGAACAAATAATTGAAGAGTTAAATTCTTCTTATGAAAAGGATGAGAATAAACGAGAACATAGGGAAATTCGTAAAAAGCCTAAAGTACGTATTGGTAGAATGGTAGTGTTTGTGTTTGTTTGTGTGTTACTTCTTTTTTTGATAGGGGTAGGAGTTTATTCTTTATTTATTCCTCCGAAAGAGAAGATTGTTACAAAAGAAAAAACTATTGTTGTTGTTGATGATAATTATTTATTTTTGGGAGATTCTCTTACAGAGTATTATGATTTGGATAAATATTATAAAGATTTACCGGTAGTTAATAGTGGGATTAGTGGTAATATTACGGAAGATATTTTGAATGATATGGATCATAGGGTTTATCAATATAATCCTTCTAAGGTATTTTTACTAATTGGTACTAATGATATTCAAAAAGGTATTTCTTCTTCGGAAATAGTAGATCATATCAAAGAGATTCTTACGGATATTCATGATAATAGGCCTTATGCTGAGTTGTATTTAGAGTCTCTTTATCCTGTTGATGAAGATAAAGATGCTTCTAGAGATCGTACTAATGAGGAGATTATAGAAATTAATAAAAAGTTAAAAAAATACTGTAAGGATAAAGATATTGTTTATATAGATTTATTTCAGGAATTAGTTGATGAAGAAGATGAGGATATTAGAATAAAAGATGAGTATTCTGAGGATGGGCTTCATTTAACTGATGAGGGTTATGAGGTTGTTACTAATAAGATTATGAAATATTTAAAAGAGGAGGAATAGTATGCATAATAAAGTTGTTGTTATAGGTTGTGGTAATGTTGGTATGAGTTATGCTTATGCTTTGCTTAATCAACAAACTAGTGTAAATGAGTTGGTTTTGATTGATGTAAATAAAAATAGGGTAGATGGAGAGGTTATGGATTTAAATCATTGTCTTGCTTTTGCTCCGTCTAAAATTGATATTCGTTGTGGTGATTATGAAGATTGTAGGGATGCTAAAATTGTTGTTATTGCTGCTGGAGCTAGTCAAGTTAAGGGTGAGACTAGAATGGATTTAATAGATAAAAATAGTAAAATATTTAAATCTATTATTCAAGAAGTTGTGAAGAGTGGCTTTAAGGGAATATTTTTAGTGGCTACGAATCCAGTTGATGTTATGACGTATCTTACTTGGAAATATTCTGGTTTTGATTGTCATAGAGTATTGGGAAGTGGTACTAGTCTTGATACTTCTCGCTTACGTTATTTGATAGGAAAAAAGTTAGGAATTGGTCCTAAAAATATTCATGCTTATGTTATTGGAGAACATGGGGATAGTGAGTTTGTTCCTTGGAGTAATGCTACTGTTGGATTACAAAATATCGATCAATTTTTATCTGTTAAAGAAAAAGAAGAAATTGCTTATGATGTAAAAAATGCAGCATATAAGATTATTGATTCTAAAGGGGCTACTTATTATGGTATTGGAATGTGTTTAGTATATATTACGAATGCTATTTTGGGTAATGAAAATACAATTATTACAGTTTCTACTTATGATAAAGATAGTGGTGTTTTTGTTGGCCTTCCTACGATTGTTAATAAGCGTGGATCAAAAGGTAAGGTATATGTCGATTTTACTCCAGATGAGAGAGAAAAATTACAACATAGTATTGATGTTATTAAAGATGCTATTCAAAAGGTGGATTAATAATCATATTTTCTTCTCTTGGTCATATATTAATGATATAGAAAGAGAGGAATTTATATTTATGGAAACATTAAAAGTTAGCAGTAAATCTAATCCCAATAGTGTAGCTGGAGCGCTTGCTAATGTATTTAGAGAAAAAGGAAATGTAGAAATTCAAGCCGTTGGAGCTGGAGCACTTAATCAGGCAATTAAAGCAGTTGCGATTGCTAGAGGTTTTGTAGCTCCGTCTGGAAAAAATTTGGTTTGTATTCCTGCCTTTCAAGATATCTCTATTGATGGTGAAGAGCGAACTGCAATTAAATTAATTATAGAGGCCAAATAGGTCTTTTTTTTTGTTTCTTATCGTGATAAACTTATAATGATGGGAGGAATAATTATGGTGTGTCCTCGATGCGGGGCTAAAATGGATGCTAATCAAAGGTATTGTATGAAATGTGGAGCGTTGAATTATGATCATCCAGATAATAAAGATATGAAGGATTATATTACCGATGAGGAGTTCGAACAAGCTAATAAGGATTATAAAGATCCAGAAAAAAGAAATAATGTTGATAAAGTAGAATTTGCTGGAAGAACATATGAAACACATACAAAAAAGAAAAAAGGATATGTAGATACGAGAGCTGCTCTTGTATTGTTGTTAATTATTACTATTCTCTTAGGTGTATTGTCTTATTTCTGGTTAGAATATTCTATTAGTCTTATTGTTGCTATTTGTGTTGTTTATTTTGCTTTGTCTTTTTATGTTATCTCTTTTTCTTCTATATTTATGAAAGGGGGATATTCTGGTTTTTCTCCTTTAGTTCCTGTTTATAATTTATATGCTTATTTTGATATTGCTGTTGGAAATGGATGGAAGTTTTTACTTTTATTTATTCCTATATTTGGTATTTTTTATGGTATATATGTTAATTATCGTTTAGGTAAAGTATTTGAGAAAAGTGGTTGGCTTACTTTATTTTTCCCTTTTGTTATGATACCATGGATTGCTTTTACTGATAGTTCAGCTTATCATGGAAAAGGGCAAAAATATGTTAAGTTTATTGAAAAAGGAAAAAGAAGAAATACACAACTTCCAGCCTTTATTTATGCCTTGGCTTTCTTTTTAGTCTTTTTAGGTTTTATACAGAGTCCTCTTGCAGATATGGCTAAACAATATTTTTATATTTTTGATGTAAAATCTGCAGTTAAAGATATTGAAAATGATGTAGTTGATGGTTATTATAGTTGTGATAGCACTTCTATATCTGTTAATGATGGTGAGTATTATATTCCTTTTTCAGATATTGGTGAGGTAACAAACTTTAGTTTTCTTCCAATACGTTCTTCTTTTAATGGAAAGAAATTGCAAGGATATATTAGAGTTATAAAAAAAGAAAATGATTATCATTATTATATTAGTGTAAGTGATGGAGAAAGTGGCTTTGAAAATGTAGATTTGGAAAAATTAACGACTGATTCTATTGTTTCTGTAGATGAGGTTGAAATTCCTGATAAAGTTGTTACATGTAAAAAGTAATTAGATAACTTGTAAAAAAAGTTGATAATTTAGTAAAAAAGTTATATACTAATAACAAATCAATGATTAGAACTAATAATAAGAATCTTTAATTATAGAGAAATCGTGGTTGGTGGAAACGATATTAAAGGCTTATTTATCTACTCTATAGATGAATTTATTCCGGAGAAGTTCGTTACACTTTGAGTGAAAGAAAGGATGGTACCGTGCATAAGCACTCCTTGTACTGTTCTTTTTTTGCTTTTAGGAGATGATTTTATGATTGATTTAGATGAGGAATTATTATTTAGAGGATTGGTCTCTGATCGTTTAGGGCTGTTTTTTTCCTCGAGATGGTTTGATGGATAAAAATATGTTATATAATAAATTATTTAGGAAAGAGGTATAGATATGATAGATATTAAATTAATTAGAGAGAATAAGGATTTAGTAAAGGAAAATATTAAGAAAAAATTTCAAGATGAAAAACTTCCCTTGGTAGATGAAGTTTACGATATGGATAAGAGGGTACGTGAAGTACAGGTAAAAGCTGATGGGTTAAAAGCTGATAAGAATCGTATGAGTAGTGAAATTGGTAAACTAATGAAAGAGGGAAAGAAAGACGAGGCCGAAGATGTTAAGAAGAGGATTACTTCTATGGCAGATGAAATTAAAGCTTTAGAAGAAGAACAAGAAAAACTTTCTCGTGAGATTAAGGATCGTATGATGGTGATTCCTCAAATTATGGATTCAACTGTACCTATTGGAAAAGATGATAGTGAGAATGTGGAGGTACAAAGATTTGGAGATCCTGTAGTACCTGATTATGAAATACCATATCATGCTGATATTATTGAAAGACTTCATGGTATGGATAAAGATGCTGCTGGTAGAACTAGTGGACAAGGTTTTTATTACTTACTTGGAGATATTGCTCGTTTACATGAGGCTATGCTTGCGTATGCTAGGGATTTTATGATTGATGCAGGATTTACTTATGCAATTCCACCATTTATGATTCATAGTGATGTTGTGACTGGTGTTATGTCTTTTCCTGAAATGGAAGCTATGATGTATAAGATTGAAGGAGAAGATTTATATTTGATTGGAACTAGTGAACATTCTATGATTGGTAAGTTTAAAGATCAAATTATTAAAGATAGTGAACTTCCTATTCATATGACAAGTTATTCACCATGTTTCCGTAAGGAAGGTGGTTCTCATGGATTAGAAGAAAGAGGACTTTATCGTGTTCATCAGTTTGAAAAGCAAGAGATGATTGTTATTTGTGAGCCAGAGGAATCTATGGATTGGTATGAGAAGATGTGGAAGTTGACAGTTGACTTCTTTAGAAGTTTGGATGTTCCTGTTAGACAACTTGAATGTTGTAGTGGAGATCTTGCAGATTTAAAAGTTAAATCTTGTGATGTTGAGGCTTGGAGTCCAAGACAAAAGAAATATTTTGAAGTTGGAAGTTGCTCTAACTTAGGAGATGCTCAAGCTAGACGTTTAGGTATTCGTAAAAAAGGAGAAAAGGGAACTTACTTTTTACATACTTTGAATAATACTGTTGTTGCTACTCCTAGAGGATTAATTGCTGTTATAGAAAATAATTATCAAGCAGATGGAAGTGTTAAAATTCCTAAGGTATTGCAACCTTATATGGGTGGATTAGAAAAAATTGATGTAAAAAATTAATATTTTATAGATTTTTGGTTATATTATTAATGGAGATGAATTATGGAAGAAGAAAAAAGATGTGAAGTGGTTGGACGTGAAAGTGGTATGAAAAATATTTATATTGATAGTAATTCTAAAGAAGGAAAACTACTTGTTGAAGTAGTAGATAAAGAATCTAGTTTAAAACAAATAGAAGAGTAGAGGAACTTATAAAGAGTAGAGGAACTCTTCTTTTTTTTGAAATATTATGATATCATCATTATGATAGGAGTGGTGTTATGGAGGCTTTAGATCATAAGTGTCCTAGCTGTGGAGCAGTATTAAAATTTTCTCCTAAAGAGCAGAAATGGTCTTGTGATTATTGTGGTAGTAAGTTTAGTTTAGAAGAGTTGCAGAAATATAAGAATGCTAGTAGTGTTGAGGTGAATCAGAAAAAAGATGTAAAGGTTGAACAAGCAGATGTGTATCGTTGTAGTAGTTGTGGAGCTGAGATTATTGCTGATGAAAATACTACTGCTACTTTTTGTGTTTATTGTGGGAATACGGCTATTTTAAAAGAGAGAATTCAAAATAGTAGAGTTCCTGATTATATTATTCCTTTTCAAAAAGTAAAAGAAGATGCTACTTCTGTTTTTTTGCAACTAGTTAAACACAAGCCTTTAGTGCCTAGAACTTTTAAAAGTCGTAAGAATATTGATAAAATTACTGGTGTGTATATTCCATTTTGGGCTTATGATTTTGATGTTAGTGGAACTGCTAAATTTAAGTGTATTGATACTCATACTTGGAGTGATTATAATACTAGATATACTAAGACAGATACTTTTGATGTTGTGTGTGAAGGTAATATGAATTATGATAAAGTTTTGGCAGATGGGTCTTCAAGATTTTCTGATGAATTAATGGATTCCTTGGAACCTTTTGATTATACATCTTTAACAGAGTATAACCATGCTTTTTTGTCTGGCTTTTTATCTGAAAAGTATGATGTGTTAGAAACTCAAGCAATTGAGAGGGCGCGTAATAGGACTTTAAATACTACTGTTTCTTTATTACAGGATAAAATTAGGCATCAAAGTATTACTCCTGTTGATAATAATATATCTTTGAAAAATGTTCATTCTAATTATATTTTATTACCGGTTTTTATGGTTAATATTAAATATCATGATAAAATGTATACTTTTGCTATGAATGGTCAAACTGGAAAAATTGTTGGTTGCTTGCCACTTGGTGTAAAAGAAGTAATTCTTTGGTCTTGTGGTATTTTTCTGTTATGTTTAGCTGTTTGTATTGCTTTATATTTTGGAGGGGTTATATGAAACTAAAAATTTATTTAATATTTTCTATTTTACTTTTTACTTTATTTTATCCTGTTCCTATTAAAGCTAGTACGAATACTTTTACTAGAACAAATAGTAATTTTTTAGTTCCTGAGGATATTGTTGTTACATCTTCTAATATGAGTGATATTTTAACTACGCCAGCTGTGGATGCTAGTGAGAAAGTTTATGATTTTGCTGATTTACTTACTGATGATGAGGAGAAAAAAATTTATAGGCAGGCTGTTCAATTTATTAAAAGTACGGATTTTGATTTAGGAATCGTTACTGTTGATAGTTATGATAAGTTATGTCCTTATGAAGATTGTAGTCGAGTTTATGCGGATGATTTTTATGATTATAACGATTTTGGTATGGATGAGGAGAGAAGTGGATTATTATTTTTAGTTGATATGAAAAATCGAGAAATTTATATTAGTACTAGTGGTAAAGCTATTGATATGTATGATTCTAATAGAATTGATAAAATATTAGAGGCTATTTATTCAGAATTTAGTGATGAAAATTATTATGAGGGAATTACAAAGTTTATGACAATCATTGAAAACTATGATACAATGGGGTTACCTAGTAATAAAGATAATAAGTATTCTATTGATTCTTCTGGAGAGATTTATCGTGTTTTTCCATGGAAAATTATATTTGGTATACCGAGTATTATTACTATTATTGTGATGGCAATTTTAATTCATAAGAATAAAATCGTTAGAAAAGCTACTTCGTCTAGAGAGTATTTAGATAAAGATTCTGTTAATATAAAAGTATTAAGTGATGTATTGACATCGAGTCATACTATGTCTACTCCTATTTATCATTCTAGTGGTAGTGGTGGTCATAGTGGAAGTAGTGGAAGAAGCCATGGCGGTGGTGGACGACATTTTTAATAAGAAAGAGAGGTTATATTTATGGGGTTAATTAAGGCAGCGGTTGCTGCAGTAGGGAGTACGTTACATGATCAATGGAAGGAATATATTCGTTGTGATGATTTAGGACAGGATATTCTAATGAAAAGGGTATCTACGCCTAATGGAATTATTTCTAAGGATAGTGCTATTCAGGTAGCACCTGGACAGATTGCAGTTATTTTTCAGAATGGTCAAATATTAGATGCTACTGCAGAAGAAGGTATTTATACGTTTGATCAGTCTAGTTCTCCATCTTTTTTTGCTGGACAATTTGGAGCGGTTTTTAAAGAGATGTGGACGAGATTTACTTATAATGGGGGAACGTTTAAAGAACAAGCGGTATTTTATATTAATGCTAAAGAAATTATGGATAATAAGTTTGGAACTCCTGCACCTATTCCATTTCAGGATTGGTCTCATCCAATTCCAAATCAGATGATTAATGCGATGAGTCCTTTGCGTGTTGAGGTAAAGTGTTTTGGTAAGTATACTTTTAAAATATCTGATCCTGCTATTTTTATGTCACGTATTGCTGGTACGGCAGAGGAATATCGTAAAGATGAATTATGTGAACAAATGAGATCTGAAGTTATCGGGGCATTTCAAAATGTCTTAAATGAACTTGGAACTTCTGCACATAAGACTCCAGTATTAGAATTACCTAGTAGAACCGATGAGATAAAAGCGGTTATGGATGAGAAGGTATTTGATCAGCCAATTCGTGATCGTGGACTTAGTATTGTTGGCTTTGTTGTTGAGTCTGTTACTTTAGATGATGAGTCTAATCAAAAGATTGATAATTATGAACTATCTTCTAATCAGTTCATGCAACAAGGAACACTTACTGGTGCTTATGCGAATGCTGTTGGAGATGCTGCTAAAAACGAATCTGGTGCGATGAATGGATTTTTAGGTGTTGGTATGATGAATATGGCATCTGGTGGTATGATTGGTGGAGCGGTTAATAATGCAACAAAGCCTAATCCTGCTATGTCATCTCAAACATATGATCCTTATGCTAACCAAGCTGCATCACAATTAAATCAAGCACAAACAAATTCTTCTGTAGGAAGTAGTTCTACTACACAGTCTACTACTATGTTTTGTCCTAATTGTGGAACCCCTTCTAATGGTGGTAATTTTTGTACTAAGTGTGGAACTAAGTTAAAATAAATATTATTGATTTTCCTCTATTGTGATAGTTATTCTTATCTCTTAAATAGTATAAAAATGTGATTTTTTTACAGACTATTAATAGGGATGGGAGAGATGATAATTTGACAAATACTAATCTTTTTGCTAAAATGAATAACTGTCAGACAAACAGAGAGGTGTTATACATGTTTTATGATGAAAAACAAGCATTGCGTGCTTGTGAGGAAGAACCATCCCTGATTTTTGATTTAATCAAGGAGGGATATTATCATTTAGTAGATCAACTTATTTCTAAAAATAAAGTTGATATTAATACAGTAGATGTTGCTGGTAATGATGTAGTTGTACGACTTTTGAAAGCTAAACAATATGATTTGGTCTTAAAATTCATTAGAAAAAGAAGTTGGAATCCAAATCATCAGAATTTAGATGGAAATACTATTGGACATTTACTAGTAAAAGATACTTCTGTTTCAGCATTAAAAATATTAGATAAATTAACTAGAAGTAAGAGGTATTTATTAAATATTAAGAATAAAAACGGAGAAACGGTTTTAGATAGGGCTATTCATAATCAAAGTGTTTTTCAAGCATTAAAAATATTAGAAGAAAAGAGCTTTAATAATATTGATGTATTATCATTTAAACAGTTATATCAGTTATGTATTAAAAATAATTATTATGGAAAGTATTCTAAATTAACTAATTTAGAGAATATTGTGGATAGTTTAGAGAAAAAGGAAGGATTAGTCCCTAGTATGCGTAAATTATTGGCGGATATCGAGGAAAATATGGAAGCTATTAAATATGATTTAATGAGAAATAAGTATTCTTTGTTAGATCAGATGATTAATACTTCTTTAGAAGAAGTAATTGTTTAGAGGATTTTTCCTCTTTTTTTAGTATAGAATTGATAAATTTGGTATTTAGTGGTATAATTTGATTACTTAATTTGATGGGGGGAATGATGTATGAAAAACGATAAATATAATACTTCGGATTTGGTGAGTGATTCTATTCAGCGCATGGTTGATATTTTAGATAAAATGGATTTAACTTCTGAAAAAATTGCTGAACATATTGGAGATATGCATGAGCCAGTAAGAGCACAGATGTACGTTACAGCAGTATTAAGTGACAATCAAGCATTTGCAGAGAAAATTGATGCTGCTAACAAGTTAATAACACAAAGGAGAATTGATGCCTTTAAGCAATCAGTTGCTGATGGTACTTATCCTGAGTTTTTATCTAACATGTCACGGTCAGAGAAATTATCTTTATCTGATGATATGGGATTATTAATTACAGATGAAAAATTGTTAACGGAAGAACAACAGCAATACTATGATATTATTGATAAGTCTATGGATGAAGATATAGAAAAGGCAGCTGCTTTACGTGCGGGTTTTGATAGTGTAGAGGCTTGGCAAGAGCATAATGCAAATGAAAGCAGGAAAAAGGAATCGTCATTTCAATTACTTTTAGCACAGCCTAGAGATTTAATTTAATGAGTCTAAAAGATTTAAGTTTACTTAATTCTTTTATTTTGGTATAATCTATGTTGTATTTGAGGTGATTTTATGCATTTACCTGATTATAAAGAGGCAAGAAAAAGAGATATTAGACCTTATCATAGGGTGGAGTTTCAATTTGATGATAAAGTAAAAAATAAGTATCATGGAAAGACTTTTTATTTGAAGACTTATGGTTGTCAAATGAATGAGCATGATAGTGAAAATATTGAGGCATTACTTGTATTTTTAGGTTTTACTAAAGTAGATGATTATACTGCTGCGGATTTGGTGCTTTTAAACACTTGCTCAATCCGTGAGAATGCACATAATAAAGCATTTGGTATGCTTGGTAGACTTAAACATTTAAAGCAAGAAAAACGTGATTTGATTGTTGGACTATGTGGGTGTATGGCACAAGAAGCGAATGTCGTTGATAAGATTCTTCGTGATTATAAATGGGTTAATTTTGTATTTGGAACTCATAATATGTATCAGTTACCTGAAATTATTGATAAAGCAATTGAGGAGAATAAACAACAAATTGAAGTTTTTTCTCGTGAAGGAGATTTAATAGAAGGACTTCCGGTTCTTAGAGTTAATAGTTATAAGGCGTATGTTAATATTATTTATGGTTGCAACAAATTTTGTACGTATTGTATTGTTCCTTATACTAGGGGACGTGAACGTAGTCGTCTAAAGGAAGATGTATTAAAAGAAGTGCAAGAGTTAGTTCGTGATGGTTATAAAGAAGTTACGTTGCTTGGTCAAAATGTTAATGCTTATGGTAAAGATATTTATGATGATTATACAATGGCTAATTTGTTAGAGGATGTTGCGAAAATGGGTATTCCTAGAATTCGTTTTACAACGTCTCATCCATGGGATTTTACAGATGAAATGATTGATGTTATTGCCAAATATCCTAATATTATGCCTAGTGTTCATTTACCTGTTCAAAGTGGATCTAGTCGTATTTTAAAATTGATGGGTCGTCGTTATACTAAAGAAAGTTATTTGAATTTATTTCATAAAATTAAAGATAGGATTCCAGGTGTTAGTATTTCTACAGATATTATCGTGGGATTTCCTGGAGAGACGGAAGAAGATTTTCAAGAGACTTTATCCTTGGTTCGTGAATGTCAATATGATAATGCTTTTACCTTTGTCTTTTCTAAGAGAGAGGGTACTCCTGCTTGCAGACTTGCTGATCCTGTTCCGCGAGAAGAAAAAGAAGAACGTTTGCAGAGATTAAATGAAGTAGTGAATCATTATTTTTTAGAAAATAATAAAAAACTTGTCGGATGTGAGCTTGAAGTTTTAGTAGAGGGTATTTCTGATAAAAAACACTTATATTATGGATATAGTGATACAAATAAGTTAATTAATTTTTCTAGTGATAAAGAACTTTGTCCGGGAGATATTGTTAAAGTAAGGATTGTGGATGCTAAAACATGGAGCTTGGATGGTGAAGGACTTGAATAAAGCATTAGAGGATGTTATTTCAGTGATTATGAAGAGTGATGATTATCAGACTTGTTTAAAATTAAAAGAAAAAATGAAAAAGAATAAAGAGTTAATGGAGTTAATTGAAAAGTTAAAGTTAGAACAAAAAGATTTTGTTAGAAATGGATACCAAAGTAAAGATAAGATAAATGAGTTACAGGAAAAATTGTATCAGATTCCTATTTACGTTATTTATATGCAGCATTTAGAAAAGGTAAATGATATGATTTGTTATATTGAGGATGATTTAAATCATTATTTTTATCAGTTATTTAATTAAAAAAACTATGAATTTTGCTCATAGTTTTTTATTTCTTCTTGAATTGTTTGTTCAGGTTCTTTTATAAATTCTTTGATTAAATTAATATCAAAGATAAAGTTTTTTTCGTTTGTTTTGCAATATCTTACCTCCTATTATGGTGTACCATAATTTAAAAAAATTCAAAATATTAGTCAAACATATCTTGGTTATTGCATACATTAAGTTAGGAGGGGTAGATATGTCTAGTTATAGAGAAATTGTTACAAAAGCCGTAATTGGTAAGGGTAAAAAGTTATTTACAACGGAAAATACTGTGAAAGTAGACCATGCTCCATCTACGATTTTAGGTTGTTGGGTAATAAATCATAATTTTCATGGAGATAAGCAAGGGGAACAAATTACTATTTCTGGTAGTTATGATGTTAATATTTGGTATTCCTATGATCGAGATACTAAGACAGATGTTGTAAAAGAGACAAATCATTATCAAGAAGTTGTACGCATGAGAAGTAGAGATGATGATACTGATAATGAAGATATTATTGTTCGTAGTTTAAAACAACCTACTTGTGCTAATGTTACGATTGAAGGTAATGAGATTCATTATACAATTGAAAAAGAACTTGGTATTGAGTTAGTAGGAGATGTTAAAGTAAAAATAGAAGCTGATGATGAAGAAGATCCATGGGATGAAATTGTTGATGAATCTAGTCAAGAGAATACAACTTCTGATGTAATAGATGAAGAACTCCAAGATGACTTTATAGAAGAAAATACAATTTAATTCGTTTAATAGCACTTTTGGTGCTATTTTTTGGTATATTAGGAATTTGCTTCTCAAAATGCAAATTTGAAAACTTAATAAAAAATAGTTGACATACGAACGAATGTATTATATAGTGTTCTCATCAGGAGGAATCTTATGTATAGAGCTTATCGGTTTCGTTTGTATCCCACAACTAATCAAGTAGAGTTAATTCATAAAACATTTGGTTGTACTAGAGTAGTATATAATCATTATTTAGAAAAGCAAAAATCACTTTATGAAGATGGAAAAGGTTCTTTATCTTGTTTTGATATGATAAAAGATTTAAAAAACTTACAAGTAGAACATCCCTTTTTAAAGGAAGTAGATTCTTGTAGTCTAAGGTGTAGTTTATTTAATTTAGATGATGCTTTTAAAAGATGGTATAAAGGACAAGGTGAATACCCTAAGTTTAAGGGAAAATACAACTCTAAAAGAAGTTATAGAACAAACTGTATAAGTAATACTTATAAAGATAAAACATATCAAAGTATAGAAGTAGATTTAAAAAGACACATAATAAAACTTCCTAAGTT
>DVGU01000046.1 GCA_018712565.1 Candidatus Faecimonas gallistercoris | reverse complement strand
ATATCATAGTAACAGAAAGCTTAAAACTAAAGGACATGATAGAAGAGAGACGATTATCTAAACAACTAACTAGTGTAAGTCTAGGAGAGCTTTGTAGAGTCTTAGAATATAAAGCTAAGATATATGGAAAGAAATATCTTAAAATAAATAGTTATTATCCAAGTAGTCAGGAGTGTAGTAGATGTGGCTATAAGAATGAGAAAGTAAAAGACTTAAGTGTTAGAGAATGGACTTGTCCAGAATGTGGAAGTTATCATGATAGAGATTATAATGCCAGTTATAATATTATGTTTGAAGGATTAAAGAAGTATATGATAGAAATAAAATAGAAAAAGTAAAAGACAAAAGAAAACTACGGTAGCGACTATCGGATGTTCAGCAATCATGAAGTAGGGATACCTAGTCTGAGAAACAAAAAGTCTAGGTACATCACCAAAGAAATTAAGTTTACTTAATTTTTGTGTTCTTAGTTTATGCAATAAAAATTAAAATATGTGATAAATTAATTGATTTTTTTGTAATTATTGTTTAAAATAAGCTACGAGTGGGGGATGTATATGAAATTGTTTCAAAATGAAGCTGAAGTTAGAGAGGCATATTTAGAATACGTGCCTTTTTTTCCTAATAATACTTTAGATGAGACTTTGGCTGCATTAGAATATTATCAAGGAGAGTTGGATAATTTTAATTATATTATTTCGAAAGCGTTAAAGAGTGGTTTTTTATCTTATTTAAAAACATTAATTATAGGTAAATTAGGATTTATTCCTTTAAATTATGTTAATACTTGTAAAGCAGATTTTAATTTGGCTAAAGATATTATTGATATGGGTAATGATTTTTTAGATTGTCAGTCAGAATTAATTGGTATGATTACAGAAGATAATTATCCTGAAGTGGGAAAGTTGGGTGCTTTTTGTCATACATATTCTCTTGAAGTGTTTACTACTATGAATGCTATTCAAAAAAGTGTTTTATATAATATGGAACACGGTTTTATTGAAGACTATGACACTTCTATGTTTTCTGATGTTTCTGATTCTATTGACCTTTGGCATGGTTTTTATCGTGACCAAGTCAATGTTATCCAAAATGGAGAAAAAGGTAAGGGTTTGGTTAAAAAATAAGATAAAGTTAATTTGTAGGAGTGATGTCAATGAATAATGAACTTGCTAATGAGATTAGAAGTAAGTGTGATATTGTTGATATCGTAGGAGAGCGAATACCTCTAGTTGCTAGAGGTAAAAACTTTTTTGGCGTTTGTCCATTTCATGATGACTCTAATCCATCATTATGCGTTTCTCGTGAAAAACAAATATATACATGCTTTTCTTGTCATGCGACAGGAAATGTTTTTACTTTTTTAATGAATTATGAACATATGGATTTTAGAGAGACATTGCATTATTTAGGTGAAAAAGTAGGGGTAGATGTATCTAATATTCGGATTGCTAAGAAAAATACTAAGTTTGATTCTTTTTATGAGGCATATCAATTATCATTAAAATATTTTCAAAACAATTTACAATCTAAGATTGGTAAAGATGCTAGAAGTTATTTGGCATCACGTAAGATAGATGATGCGGTTATTAAAGAGTTTGAAATAGGTCTTTCTTTAAATGCTAATAATGACTTGGTTAGGTTGCTATCTAATAAAAATTATGACTTGGCTAATTTGAATAAGATAGGTCTTGCTAGTGATGCGAGAGATGTATATATTGATCGTATTATGTTTCCACTTTATGACCTTAGTGGTAAAGTTGTTGGATTTAGTGGTAGAATTTATCGAGATAATGGGTTAAATAAGTATTTGAATACAAAAGAGACACCAATTTTTAAAAAAGGACAACTACTTTATCATTATCATGTAGCAAGAGAAGAATGTAGGCAAAAGAAATCAGTTATTGTGATGGAAGGGTTTATGGATGTTATTCGAGCTAGTACCATTGGAATTCGTAATACAGTTGCTTTAATGGGAACAGCACTTACTCATGAACAATTGCAATTACTTAAAAGACTTTCTACAAATATTATTTTATGTTTAGATGGGGATGATGCTGGAGTTCATGCTACTCTTGGAATTGGTGATATGTTATTAAAAGAAGGAATCGAAGCAAAAGTACTGGTGCTTCCTAATCCTGATGATCCTGATAGTTTTATTTTAAATCAAGGAAAAGAAAAGTTTATTGGTTTATTGGAAAGTGTTGTTACTTTTAATGATTTTAAACTTCGTAAACTAAAAGAGACGGTGGATTTTAGGAGTGATGAGGAAACTGCTCATTATATTAATCAGGTGTTAATTGAAGCTACTAAGGTAAAAGATCCTATTAGAATAGAAATAATATTAAAAAAGCTTGCAAAAGAGTTTGATTTGAGTTATAATACACTGGAAATGCGTTTTCGTGAATTAGAAAAACCTAAACGATCAGAAACGAAAGTAGTAGTTACTTATAAGAAACAGAAAAAAACAAAGTATGAAAAAGCCATGGAACAGATTCTTTATTTTATGTTAAATAATGACTGGGTAATTAGTTTATTTGAGAAGGAAAGATTTGTTTTTCCTAATGAAGCCAGTCGTTTGTTAGCAAGTGAAATCGTATATTATTATACAACATATGGAAGTATTAATATTCCAGATTTTTATACTTATGTTCAAGATAAAGAAGAAATTGTAGGTTTTCTTAACAATATTTTGGCTTCTAATTATGTGGAACATACCTCTCGTGATGAATTATTTGAATATTTTGGAGTGATTCGAGAATATAGTCGCACTCAAGAAATTAAAAGACTTACTAATTCATTGCAAAAAGAAGTAGATCCTATAATGCAGGCTAGAATTGCTGAGAAGATTCGGAAGTTACGGATAGGAGATAAATAAGAATGGTTGGAGAAATAAAGACAATTGAAGAGAGAAAACAAAAATTACTAGCGCTAGGTAAGAAACAGGGGTATATCACTTATGAACAGTTAGCTGATGAGTTGAAGGGATTAGAAATTGATAGTGATACTTTAGATGAATTATATAATGTTTTAATGGAAGCAGAAATTGATGTTGTTTCTGAAGATGGCGATGATGATGCTAGTGGTGAAGAAATAACAGAAGAAGTAAAAGTAGAACATTTGACTTTATCTAAGGATGTAAAAATTAATGATCCTGTACGTATGTATTTGAAAGAGATTGGTCGTATTAACTTACTTACTTCTGATGAAGAGTTTGAATACGCTAAACGTGCTGAAGAAGGTGATGAAGAAGCAAAGAGAATGCTTGCGGAATCTAACTTGCGTTTAGTGGTTAGTATTGCTAAAAGATATGTTGGACGTGGAATGTTATTTTTGGATTTAATTCAAGAGGGTAATATTGGACTTATGAAGGCAGTTGATAAGTTTGATCCAACAAAAGGATATAAATTTTCAACTTATGCTACTTGGTGGATTCGTCAAGCAATTACTCGTGCGATTGCTGATCAGGCTAGAACTATTCGTGTACCAGTGCATATGGTAGAGACTATTAATAAATTAGCTCGTGTACAACGTCAATTAACACAAGATTTGAATCGTGAGCCTACGGATGAAGAAATTGCTAAAAAGTTAGGGATTTCTATTGAAAAGGTTCGTGAAGTATATAAGATTTCTCAAGATCCAGTTTCACTAGAGACTCCAATTGGTGAGGAAGATGATTCTCATTTAGGGGATTTTATCAAAGATGAGAGAACGATGGGACCAGAAGAATATGCAACAATCGAAATGTTAAAAGAAGAACTTCAAGGAGTTTTAGGAACTTTAACTGATCGTGAAGAAAAGGTCTTACGTTTACGTTTTGGACTTGATGATGGACAATGTCGTACCTTGGAAGAAGTTGGTCAAATCTTTGGGGTTACAAGAGAGAGAATTCGTCAAATAGAAGCAAAAGCATTACGTAAGTTAAGACATCCATCACGTTCTAGAAAATTGAAGGATTTTTTAACTGATTAATGAAGATTAATGATAGATTAAAAATGATAGGGGATTTAGTGGAAGCTAATTCCTTTTGTTTAGATGTTGGATGTGACCATGCTTTTTTAGATATTTATTTAGCACAAAGAGATGAACATATTAAAGCTATTGCTAGTGATGTTAAAGAAGGCCCACTTAATCATGCCAGAGAAAATATTAAGAAATATCATTTAGATAAGGAAATAGAATGTCGTCTAGGCAATGGACTTGATACTTATACAGATGATGTAGATACTATTATAATTTCTGGTATGGGTGGTAGAAGTATGATTGGTATTTTTAAAGCTCATTTAGAAGTGTTAAAAAAAGTTAGGACAATTATTCTTAGTCCTAATAATTATCAAGTAGATGTAAAAAAGTTTCTTTGTAAATATGGTTTTCATATTTCTAATGAAGAGCTTGTTAAAGATGGAAAATTTATTTATCAAATAATAGTCTTTTCTAAGGGAAAGATGCGTTATAGTAAAAAAGAGTACTTTTTTGGACCTGTGTTGTTGAAAAAGAAAGGATCTTTGTTTGATGAATATTATAAACGGGAGCTTATATCTCGTGAAATATTGATAAAAGTATTGCCTAAAAGTTATCGTTGGAAGAAGTATTTAGTAAAAAAAGAGATAAAGATGTTGAAAGAAGAAATAAATTAAGTTTTCTTCTTTTTTTATACCTTTTAGAGTTGTTCGTAGAAAAAAATAGAATATTTACAAATATTGATAGTAATAAAAATAAAAAAGAACTTGTTTGTCACTGTTCTTTTTCTGTGAAATATTCAATAATAGTTATTTAGATAAATCAAATTTTAGGGTTTTGGAGTTATTTAATGATGATAAACTTCTTTTTCATAGTGTAGAACATTTCCTGTTCTCGATATGTCAAAATCATATTCATAAGTTGCATCACGCCATTCGATTTCGTACATTCCTTGTCCATCGTGATCTACTTCAGCTTTTACTAGTGTTACATCATTTTCATTTAACTTGGCATGATTTAAAGCAATTTGTTTGGCTTCTTCTAATGTAATTTCTTGTTGTGTGGCAGTACCGTTTTGATTTTTGTTACCATTTCCGTTGCTTGTTGTTGTATTTGTAGTGGTTAATGGATAATCGGTATAGATGACTTTTCCTTCTTTGGCATCGATTTTAGCTTCATATTCTTGATTGTTATAGTAGAAGTCTATTTCATATTGTTTTTTATCCATTTCTAAATCTACATTTTCAAAATAGATTTTTTCTTCTTCTACGTTGATGTGTTTTGCAATACATGTTTTTGCTTCCTCTTTACTAATAAAGGCTGTATTTATATAGATTAAGAAAGCAACAACAATTATCATTACAATAGCAAGCAATCCTATTAAAATTTTTACCCATTTTGGCATATTATCACCTCAATATTATTGTAATATGGAATTTAATAGTTGTCTACTTATTTTTTGTTTATTCCAATCATTCCACCTAATATTGAAGTAATCATAATAATACAATCATATAATAATAATTTTATTTTTAGTTCTTGTCCTGCGATTACAGTTATTATGAAAAATAAAAATATAATAAATGCTCCTAGCTTTATTCCTTCTAAGTAACCCTTACTGGTTGCTTTTTTACCTAAAATTATTCCACTAATTAAAATACTTATTAATAAAATTAATAGTTTAAATAATTGATAAATATTACTAGATATAATATTAAAATGATAAAATGTTGTTAAAATAAGGAAACAGATGATAATAGAAAGTATTGTATATAGAAAATGGAGACTGTATTTTTTTATTATTGTCATAAAACACCTCACTTAATATTTATGTTTTTGTATAAAAATTATGAAATGATTTAAACTATTATTAGGTGATATGATGAGTTATTTTACTGTTTTATGGAAAACTTTATTTTTTTATTTTTTAATTACTGTAATTTACCGTATTATGGGAAAAAGAGAAGTAGGGGAACTATCTATTATGGATTTGATTGTTTCTATTTTTATTGCTGAACTTGCTGCAATATCAATCGATAATTATAAACAAAATATATTTTTGTCTGTTGTTCCTATTCTTGCCTTGGTTATTGTTCAATTAGTTGTTTCTAGAATATCTTTAAAAAGTGCTAAGATAAGAAGCATTTTAGATGGTGATCCTTCTGTAATTATAGAAAGAGGGAAAGTTAATTTTAAAGAGATGTTAAAGCAAAGATATAATTTGGATGATTTATTAGTTCAACTTCGTAATCGAGGAATTAAGTCTATTGAAGAGGTGGATTATGCGATATTAGAAACTAGTGGAAAGTTATCTGTATTTAGACGTGATGATGATAAAAATAGGGTTTATCCTTTACCTATTATTATTGATGGTAAAGTACAAAAAGATGTGTTATATCAAATTGGTAAAGATATGGTTTGGTTGATGGATACTTTAAATCGTGAAAATTATCAGTTAGAAGATGTTTTTTATGGGTTTTATCAGAAAAAAAAGTTATTTTTAATACGTAAAGAAGCAATAAAATGACAAATTGCCTCTTTTTTTTATGATAAGTATTATTTGGTGATAGTATGAAGAGAAAATATATATTATTGATATTATTATTGGGATGTTTTTTTTTAATTTTTTCTTTATTTGATGAAGAACGTGAGATAAAGAAAAAAACAACAGAAGAAAGAGGTATGTTTATTAGTTATATTGAATTATCTAATTATTTGAGTGGAAAAAGTAGTGAGGATGGTAAAAGAATTATTTATAGTATGGTTTCTAATGTTGATGAATTAGGTTTTAATTCTATATTGTTGCAGGTTCGTACTTTTAGTGATGCGATATATCCTTCTTTAATATTTCCGTGGAGTAAAACTATTAGTGGTAAGGAAGGAGTGTCGTGTGGATATGATATTTTAGGTACTTTTCTTAATGCTTGTAAGAGGAAAAATTTAAAGTTATATGCCTGGATTAATCCTTATCGTATTCGGGGAGATAGTGATACTAGTGATATTTCTAATAGTAATCCAGCTTTTCAATATTTAGGTACGGATGTTGTTGAGGTTAATGATGGGGTATTTTATAATCCTGCTAGGGAAGAAAGTAGAAAAATAATTGTTGATGGTGTAGAAGAAGTTGTTAAGAATTATGATATAGATGGTGTAATATTTGATGATTATTTTTATCCGAATACTGAAATAGATTTAGAAGAATATGAAAAATATCAACAAGAGCATCCTAAGGTTAGTTTAGATACTTTTCGTTTTAACCAAGTAAATGATTTAATTAGGAGAGTTTATGATGTTTGTCATAAGTACGATACTTTATTTGGTGTTTCTCCTGATGGAAATATTGAAAATAATTATCAGAAACATTATGCTGATGTAAAAAAATGGGGAAGTGAAGAAGGATATGTAGATTTTTTAATGCCTCAAATTTATTATGGTTTCCGTAATGAAGCAAAAGCTTTTGTTTCGGTATTAGATGAATGGGAGTCTTTAGCTAAGAAAGTTTCATTGTTACCAGTACTTGCTTTTTATAAAGTAGGGACTGTTGATACGTTTGCTAAAAGTGGAAGTGAGGAGTGGATTTTTAATGATGATATTATTATGAGAGAAGTAATTCTTACTAGGAATTTAAAACAATATCAGGGGTTTTCTTTATTTCGTTATGATTATTTATTTAATGAGGAATTGGAAACTTCTACTACAGTAAATGAAGTAAAAAATATGAAAAAAGTTTTAAAATAGCATTATCTTTGTTAGAATTATGCTATAATAGATGTAAGGTGATGATATATGAGGTTAAATAAGAAAGGTTTTACATTGGTAGAATTACTTGCTGCTATGGTAATTCTTGCTGTTATTATGGTAATTGCAGTGCCAAATATTATGGGAATTTTAACAAATAGTAGAGCAAATACGTATGTGGAGGATGCAAAAAAATTATTGTCTTTAGCAGAATATCAATTTAGAGGACATCCAGAACTTCGTCCAGCTAAGAATGCTTGTATTGTTATGACACTTAAGTATTTAGATAATTCGGAACTTAAGAATGCTCCTAATAATGGAGAGTATGATCAAACAAATTCTTATGTTCTTGTTGTTAATAAACCAGAAAGTGGTAAAAACAAATATGTATATTATGTTACATTAGATGAGAAACTAGATAATGGGACACATCGTGGTATTGCTTCTAAATCCTATGATCAATTATATGGGGAAGAAGCTTCTGATTTGGTTGTTAATGGGTCTGGAACTAATGTTTTAGCAACTGCTAGTAGTATTACAGGTAGTGTTGGTTGTAGTAGTGGTATTACCAAAACTTATTAAAATTGTTAATAAATTTTGGTGTTGACAATAGATATGTCAAATTTAAAAAAATAAAATTATATACTTGCAATTATAAAAAAAATCTTGTATGATTGATTTGTAAAATAGAAAGAGAGGAAAGTTAAAATGAAAAAGTTAAACAAAAACGGGTTTACCCTAATCGAGTTATTAGCAGTTATCGTTATCATGGGTATTTTAATGATGGTTGCAATTCCTGCCATGACTCGTTATATTGAAAATTCTAGAAGGGATACATTCTTAAATACTGGTAAAGAATATGTTAATGCAGTAAGAAACATGTGGACTTCTGATAACCTTAGTTGTAATGGTGTAGTTGCTACGGCTAATCCAGCTGGAACTTATTATGTTAAAATTGATTCTGCCAACAATACTAACAACTTAGTTGATTCTGGTGGTAAGTCATCATGGGGAAATAGAGATGTTATAGGATATGTTAGAATCGTAGTTGGTACTACTTCTAATGGTGATGCTTCTACTAAATATTATCTACAATTATCTGATGGTGCTAAACATGGTATCAAAGATACGTCTGGATCTGGTGCAAAAGAAGCTGATAATTTAGTTCGTGGAGACGTACAATTAAAAGATGTAGATGACGTTGCTCAACCAACTACTGGCCAAGAATGTATTGAAAACTAATTTTGTTTCATGGACTTCGTAAGAAGTCTTTTTCTTTTGTTTGATTTTTGTTATACTTATGGAGGAGGTTATGTTATGTTGTTGTTAGGATGTCATGTTGGTTTTAAGAAAGATAGTCAGCTTCTAGGTAGTTTAGAAGAAGCTTTAAGTTATGGGGCTAATACTTTTATGTTTTATACGGGTGCTCCTCAAAATACGAATCGCTATCCTATTTTGGATGGTTTTACAATAGAAGCTATGTCATTGATGAAGGAGAAGAACTTTGATTATTCTAAAGTCGTGGTTCATGCACCTTATATTATTAATCTGGCGAATGATAAAGATCCTGATAAATTTATGTTTTCTGTTAGATTTTTACAGGAAGAGTTAGAAAGATGTGAGTTATTAGGTATTCAATCTATGGTATTACATCCTGGTAGTCATGTTGGTTTAGGTGTAGATACTGCTATTAGTAATATTGCTAAAGGGCTTAATATGATTCTGGGTAGTCATCCTGTTACTATTTTGCTTGAGGTTATGGCTGGAAAGGGAACAGAGATTGGTTCTTCTTTGGAAGAGATTAAACGTATCATTGATCTTGTTGATGATAAAGAACATATTGGTGTTTGTCTTGATACTTGTCATTTGAATGATGCTGGGTATGATATGAGTCGATTTGATCAGTTTTTAGATTTATTTGATGATGTTATTGGAATTGATAAAATAGGCTGTGTTCATATTAATGATAGTAAAAATGTTTTAGGTTCTCATAAGGATAGGCATGAAAATATTGGCTTTGGTACGATAGGTTTTGATACTTTACTTTCTGTTGTTTATAATAAAAGGTTAGAGGATATTCCTAAAATTTTAGAAACGCCTTATGTAGATCGTAAGATTGCACCTTATAAATATGAAATAGAAATGATTAGAAATAAAAAATTTGATGAACATCTTATTGATGAGATAAGAGAGAAAAAAAATTAGAATGATTTCATTCTTTTTTTTTGGAACTTTCCTACTTTTTTCGAAATATAAAGTAGGAGGTGATAGTTATCACAAAATTCTATACCTGTCGTTATGACAGGACGTTTAAAGAAGTCTTTATGAATGAAAAAAATAAAGACTTGCTTATTTATTTACTTGA
>DVGU01000045.1 GCA_018712565.1 Candidatus Faecimonas gallistercoris | reverse complement strand
CTTTAGATGAAAATCCTTCTAAAATAGTAACAGCTTGTGAAAAATTAACACCGGAAAATTTTAATAAATTATTTTCAACTTCAAAAGCAGTAGAATATATAAATAATTTATCTGATAATAAGTTTATTAATATTATAGAAGAATTTCCATCTGATATGTCAACAAACTGGATAGAATCTAAAACTTTTACAGATAGATTAACAAGTATGTCACCAAAATCATTTTTTAATACCGTGCAAAGTTTATGTATTATGGATGATGTAGAATATGCTACAAAAGGCAATAATTCAAATGTTTATAGCTTTTTGGAAAATGTTTTGGATAAATATTATACAAAAGACGTAATGTTAAGCCCAGAAATATTGTATTATCGAAAAAACAACTGGGAATATAATCAAATTTTGCCATTACAATATATTCTTGGAGATGAGCGCTATAACAAAATCAGTCAAGCATTTAATGAAATAATTAATTCTGTAAATGACTCAGAGATATCAAAACTATTAGAAAAAATGACCGAGTTAAATAACTTATCAGCAAAACAAAATGCAGAAATTCTAGAAGAAATTATTAGTAATCCAAATCTAAATGACAGAAAGGAAATAATAAAAAGAAATCATTTGTTTGAAGAAAATCATAATCGATTGTTAGATAATTATGATTTTTTAGATGAAATAGATACATTTAACAAAGGAACAATAAAGGAATATTTAGAAAAAAATATATATCAAAACTTATCAGAGAAAAGGACTCCATACAAAGCGAAAACAAAAGTTTCCGAAGAGCAAATTGTAGAATCAATATCAGAAAAAATTAATAAATTTTCTATTGATATGTTGCATTCTAATCCAAATTTTAGAAATGAAGAATATCCAACATCAATATTAAAAAATGAAAATTATAACACTGCTATTGAATTTATTACAAAAGATAAGGTGGATATTGATAAATCATTACAATTAGATGAGATAAAAATGAAATTTCCACGCTATGAAAATCATGATGCTGCTATTGAATTTGTTGCAAAAAACAAAGTGAATGTTGACAAATTATTAGAATTGGAAGAAAGTACAATTAAATTTCCAAATCAGGAAAATCCAATTTTAAAAAGATATGGAATCGTAACGTCTGGAATTGATGCAAAGGTAAGTATAGGAGAAATAGTAGGATATAGTGAATTTCATTTAAATAGTGGAGATAATAATAATATTTTATTTACAATGAAAAACTTTTTTGATAGAAAAAGCAATGGCTATAAAGCGAGGTCTATTGGAATGCTGGACTTTGAAAGTGGAGAAGATGCATTAAAAAAACTCGAAAAAAGTTTTGAAGAAGAACCATTAAGTGTTGAACAACTAGGAGAAAATAAGTTTTATATATCAAGTAATGGATTACATAGATATACAATTTTAAGATTACATTATTTAAATGATTTAATAAAAGAAAATATATCATTAGAGGAATTAAATAAAAAATACCAAATACCCGTAAGTTTAACAAAATATCAAAAATTTAATAGTTACTGCAATTATATCATAAACAAATGCCAAGCAGGAGAACTAAGACAACTATACAACGAGCATGGTGATTTAACGGGAGAACTGAAATTTTGCAAAGATAATACAGAAGAAATTATTGATAAAAATCGTTTGAAAGAAATTACAGAAAAAATTTTAAATGATAATTCAAGTAGTGAGGCAATGAGTAAAATAAAAGAAAGTTATATAGAAGTAAGTGATTTTAAAAATTTTATCGACACTTATTTTCCAGACTTTATTGAAAGGATAGAAGAGTAAAATGTTAAAAGTAAAAAAGATAAATATTGATAAAGAATTAATGAAAAAATATAAATTATCTGAGCACGATTTATTTTATATTGCAGATTTTAATACAAAAGAAATTGGATATGGAATTATTAAACAAGGAGAAACGAATAAAATAGAAATATATATATACGAGAAATACCAAGGAAATGGTTATGGAAGTTTTTTATTTGGTAAGTTGCTAAAAGAAATTGATACTCACCTAGAATTAAAAGTAAAATTAGATAATGAAAAAATGAAACGAATCATTCTAAAATATAATGGTAAGGAATTAAGTAGAAATGGAAAATATGTGATTTATGTAGTTCCTAAAATTAAAAAGGACTAGTAAAGAATAAGTAAAATCTATGTAAGTGTGTAAGAAAATTTGTATAAGTGAGATAGCTTTATAATTAGAAGTAAATATAATTTTTACTTCTTTTATTATTTAAATATTAACATTCTAATTTTTATGTCAAAACCAATAAAAATTATTACAAAAATAATTGTTTTAATTTAATAATATTATATTTTTTCTTCGTGTTATTAAGAATCTATTTTAATGTTATCATATAACTAATAATCCTTCTATAATGATAGAGCTTTCATCCAATTATGAGATGTAATAATAATATGAGCAGAAAATGTATTTTAGTTTGGATAGTAAGAATCAATTTTATTTAACTGTCATTAAATAAAAAGTTTTTATAAGAAAATAAGTCATTAAAGTAAATATTAATAATATAGTTAAAATAAATAATAAGAAATACAAAAAGTCACCTGATGTAATTAATGGAATAAATGAATGATTGAAGATTAAAGTAAGTGATAAACAATAAATAAAAAGCAAAGTACTTATTTTGTTAGAATCCAATATTCTGATAATATTATTATTTGTTAAATGATATTTATAATGCTTGGTTATAAATATCGTTTTATATTATTCAGTTTTTATTTAGTTGAATTTTTTCAAGTTTAATTAATACACAACATAAAAATTCAATAATATCTTATAAAAGCAGTTGAAAAAAAAGATAAATAAGATATGCTAATAACAGAATAGAAGAAGTGAAAATAAAAATATTAGGAATGAAAGAAAATTAATTTTACTTATTTCATCTATCATTTAGGAGGAAAACAATGCAAGCAGAAAAATATTTACCAATCGGAACAGTAGTAATGTTAAAAGGAGGAAAAAAAAGAGCGATGATTATAGGTTTTTGTTGTAGTAATAA
>DVGU01000003.1 GCA_018712565.1 Candidatus Faecimonas gallistercoris | reverse complement strand
AGAGTCTTAGAATATAAAGCTAAGATATATGGAAAGAAATATATCAAAATAGATAGTTATTATCCAAGTAGTCAGGAGTGTAGCAGGTGTGGCTATAAGAATGAGAAAGTAAAAGACTTAAGTGTTAGAGAATGGACTTGTCCAGAATGTGGAAGTTATCATGATAGAGATTATAATGCTAGTTATAATATTATGTTTGAAGGATTAAAGAAGTATATGATGGAGTTAAAGTAGAAAAAGAAAGAAACAAAAGAAAACTACGGTAGCGACTATCGGATGTTAAGCCTGTGGAGAAGTAAGGTTACTTAGTCTGAGAAGCAGGAAACTTGAAAGGTGACGATCAAGGCGAATTAAGTTTACTTAATTCTTTTGTTCTTTAAAATTTGAATATATCAGGGCAGGTTCACAAGTATATAATCCTATAAATAGGAAAAAAGAATAAATAAGTAAAATTAGAATATAATCTAAAAGGTATATAAAAAGAATAAAGTCTTATCAAGTGAATATGTTCTAGATATAAAAATTAATAAAAGATAAAATAATTTTTATTCTAAATTAGGAGGAAATAATTTGAAAACAATACATATTGATTCTATGGGAGTAGTTCCAGAAGAATGGATGTTAAATATTCCTGAAATAAGTATTTTAAAAGATAATAAAAAAAGTCTAGTATTTCCTATGGAGGAAATAAAATATAAAGTAGAAAAACAAATACTTGAAAATTCTGATATTTATGCTGACTATATCAATACAATTACAACAGCTGAAATGTTATACAGTATGATGGATGAATATGGACTTTATAATAATAAGCAACTAGAAGAACTTATATTTGAGCTTTATTCTAATGCATCTCAAAATAAAGCGATTATTAACTTACAAAACACGCTTATTTCTGATTACTTTTATTCATATGATGAATATCTAGAAAAAATAAATACAAAAGATTATCAAGAGATAAGAAATATATTTTCTATTATAAATAGAGAAGTTCGTGATTTAAAAGAAGAAATTACAGAAAATGAAGAAATAAGTGAGAAGAAAAAGGAAAGATATCAACAGTTAAATACTTATGTAGAAAATGCTACAGAAAAATTTCTTACTCTAAATTTTTCAAGTGATGACTATAATAGAATTGTTACAGAATGGAAAGAAAGTATTGATAGAACAATCTTTTTCGATCGTCAAAAGTTTTTAGTTCACTATCACCCAGAATTATTCGATGAAGAAAATGAACTAATTCCATGGTATGAATCATCAGATGAACAATACCCAGAAATGACAAAGATTCAAGAAACAAAAACATGGCAACAGTCTAATGATGATTTTAAAAATAGATTTAATCAAATGATACAATACTTTAAAGAAAATAATAAGGAAAAGAAAATGTAAGATTAATGTTAATAACTTAATTCTTACATTTTTTAATTACCATCAAAAAAATTTATATAATACCTGAACTGTTAGAATTTGCATAAATACATTCTAAGTTTCAAGTAATAAAAATGATAAACAGTTAAATTTTGTTACTTTTATCTGAAACCTTTTATGTGATGAAAAAACTTGCTATAATAGATGTGGTGATAATATGACTAAAATAAAAAAATGGATTTCTAATCATAAAATAATTATTATATTATTTCTTTTATCTTTTATAATGCGAATAGGAGTAATACTATTAGTAGATACACCAGTAATATCAGATTTTAAAACAATGCTTGATGCATCTCAAGAACTTATTAAAAACACCACTGCCTACAAAAGTATGCCATATTTTATAACCTGGGGATATCAAATGGGACATGTTATATATCAAGCTATATTACTAAGTATCATCAATAGTACTACATTTTTAAAAGTCGTAAATTCTATCATAACTTCCTTAACAGTCGTAATAATATATTTAATAGGTAAAGAATTATCCAATACCAAGGCAGCAACAATCATAACTCTTATCTATTCAGTATTTCTTTTTCCACTTTTATTAAACACAGTTCTAACGAATCAACTATTACCAATGTTATTAATATTAATAGCAATATATTTATGGATAAAACAAAAAAAATCAACCAAGCATATTCCAATAATAATAGGAGTTTTATTAGGGTTAAGTAATATTTTTAGAAGTGAAACAATTGTAATTATAATAGCATTTTTCCTATATTCTATATTCTTAATTGTAAAAAAAGAAAATAAAAAGAAAGTAATCATAAGCTTTCTTCTAATAATCACTTCCTATATAGCTGTAACCCTTGGGACTTCCTACCTTTTAAAAGCAACGAATATTAGTCCTAGTGGATTAGAAAATAAAAATCCATCCTGGAAATTCTTAGAAGGATTAAACGTGAAAACAAATGGTAGATATAGTGAAGAAGATGCTAGAAGATATGCGTATAATAAAGAGAAAACAGACAAGGTTTTAAAAAAGAGAATAAAAAAAGACTACCAAAACTATCCAGTATTATTTTTAAAGAAAATAAAAATTACTTGGCTAAACTCTGATTTATCATGGTCACTAGGTCACTTAAAAAATGAAGAACAAATAAAATACTATGAAGCAATCAACCAATTCTTTATCTACTTTTTCTTCATTATGACATTACTAAGTTCTATTACACTATTTAAAAAAATATATACCCATCCCCAAATCCTAATTACATTAATTCTATGTATTTACTGTGGAGTATATTTATTTATAGAAGTAATGCCAAGATATGCCTATTCCTTACAAATTTTTGAAGCCATTTTAGCCAGTATAACCTTAGGATATATTTTAGATAATAAAAAAGAAGATAAAGTAGGTGCAAAGAATGGAAAAACTAGAAAATAATATGTTAATTGTATGTCCAAATGAACAAAAAATAAAAATATTAAATCAGATAGAACAAGAAAATAAATTATATAATTTAAAGTTCATGACAAAAGAGGAGTTTTTATCTAATTATTTTTTCTCCTATAATGACAAAGCAATTCTTTATTTAATGAAAAAATATCATTATAAAGTAGATGTATGTAAAGTATATTTAAATTACCTTTATATAATTGATGATGAAAAAAAATATAAAAACAAAAAACTAATGTTTCTAAAAAATTTAAAACAAGAACTTCAAAAAGAAAATCTACTAGAATATAACCATACATTTAAAGAGTATTTAAAAACAAAAAAAATAGTAGTATTAAACTATCCTAAACTAGATTTATTTGAAAAAAAGGCCCTAGGAGTAGAAAATAGTAACCAAGAAAAATTAAAAAAACTTCAAGTAACAGAATATAAAACAATGGAAGAAGAAGTAAATGGAGTAGCTTTAAAAATACTAAAATTACTAAAGAAAGGGATAGATATAAATAAAATATATCTGACTAATGTTTCAAAAGATTATTTATATACAATTGACAGAATCTTTTCTTATTATAATATTCCTATGAATCTACCTATGAAATATCCCATTTATGGTACAGAGATAGTAAAAAGATATTTACAAGATGAAACACTAGACTTAACAAAAGACAATAAAATAACTAAGAAATTAGTATCTATTTTAAATTCATTAATTGATATAAAAGACGAAAGCAAACAATATCAGGAACTGTTATTATCTAAGATAAAAGAAGAGTCTATATCTAGCGACGAATATATAGATGCTGTTAACGTAAAATCTTTAGAAAAAGAGACCTTTACAAAAGAAGAACATGTCTTTGTATTAGGACTAAATCAAGACCAACTACCAAAATTAGAAAAAGATATTGATTATATCTCTGATAAAGATAAAAAAGAAGTTGACTTATATACAACAGATCAAAAAAACAGTATTGCCAAAAAAACAATCTTAAATATTTTCTCATCAATTGACAATTTATATTTATCCTACAAATTACAAACACCATTCCAAAGTATGTATCCATCTAGTATCATTGAAGAGTATAACATAGAAGTAATAGAAAAAGAAATTGATGATTATACAGCTAGTAATCTATATAATGAGTTACGCTTAGGTGCAAAACTAGATACCTATAATCTTTATCAAGAAATAACTCCCATGCTAAAAGAATTATATACACATTATCAAATTCCCTACCAAAGTTATGATAATAGTTTCAAAGGGATTAATCACGATACTTATTTAGAAAATCTACCATACCCCTTAAAACTATCATATACAAGTATTAACACATATAATGAATGTAAATTTAAATACTATCTAAACTATGTCTTAAAACTAAATGCATATAAAGATACCTTCGCAGCTTTTATAGGCTCTTTATATCATAGGATTCTACAACTATACAAAAATAAAAACTTTAACTTTGAACAAGAATATCAAAAATATCTAGAAACAAAAGAACTATCTTTAAAAGAAAAAGTATTATTAGTAAGATTAAAAAAAGAATTATTAGATTTACTAGACCAAATGAAAAAACAAAATTTAATATTAGGGTATAATGAAGAATTATTAGAACAAAAAATAGAAATTCCTATAAAAAAAGATATAGAAGTAATATTTACAGGAACAATAGATAAAATCATGTATTATAAAAAAATAGAAGATACCTATTTTGCTATTGTAGATTACAAATCAGGAACTGTGGATACTAGATTAGAAAAAATGAAGTATGGATTATCGTTACAATTACCAGTTTATCTATATTTAATTAATTATTCAAAAGTATTTGAAAATCCAATCTTTACAGGAATATATTATCAAAATATTTTATTTAACTACCCATCGTTCAAACCAAGACCAATAGAAGAAATAAAAAAAGAAAGATTAAAATTGCAAGGGTATTCAACAGAAAATATAAATGTATTAGAACGATTTGATCCTACCTATGAAAATAGTGAACTAATAAAAAGTATGAAATATACAGAAAAAGGATTTTATCATTATGCTAAAACATTAAATGACGAACAATTATATAATATATTATCCTATACTAAAAAAATAATTCAAAAAGATATGGAAGAGATATTAAAAGCAGATTTTAAGATAAATCCTAAAATTTATGATGGAAAAAATCAATCTTGCGAATACTGTAATTTTAAAGATATTTGTTATTACTCTCAAAAAGATATTGTCTATTTGGATAAAGTAGTAGACTTATCATTTTTAGAAAGTGAGGTGGACTAATGCCATCTTGGACCAAGGAACAACAGCAAGCAATTAATTGCGAAGGAAAAAATATTATTGTATCGGCAGGAGCTGGCTCTGGAAAAACAGCTGTACTTACAGAGCGAGTAATTAGAAAGTTAAAAAGTGGAGTCCACATTAATGAATTATTAGTACTAACTTTTACCAATGCCGCAGCAGCAGAAATGAAAGAACGTATCAGAAAAGCAATTAGAAAAACAAAAGGATTAGAAGAAGAAATGAATCGAATTGATGGAGCATATATTACTACTTTTGATTCCTTTGCTTTATCCATCGTAAAAAAATATCATACAACAATCAACTGTACAAACAAAATACAAATAACAGATGATGTAGTAATTGATATAGAAAAAGAAAATATACTAGAAAAGATATTAGACGAAAAATACCTATTACAAGATAAACGCTTTACAAAGTTAATTCATGATTTTTGTTATAAAGATGATAAAGAGTTAAAAAAAGGACTATTAGATATTTATAAAAAAATAGAATTAAAATATGATAAAAGTGAATTTCTAAATAAGTATTTAACCAATTACACTAAATCCTGGGATAAAGTAATAAATGACTATCTTGTTAGTATAAATAAAAAAAGAAGTCAACTAAAAGATTTACTATATCAAATGAATTCTTATTTTGATGGTAAATATATGACCAAGGTAGAACAATACTTATATAATTTTTTAAATCAAGAAAATTATGATGAACAAAAAAAAGCCTTAGATTCCTTAGGAAGATTCCCAGCATTACCTAAAAATAGTCCTGAAGAAGGAAAAATAATCAAAAAAGCATTAACAACCTTATTAGATGAAATAAAAACAGAAATGACTTATGAATCCATAGAACAAATAGAAAAAGAATTACAAGAAACAGTTCCTAATCAAGAAGAGATAATAGATATTTTAAAAGAGTTAGATAAAAGATTAACAAAATATAAAGAAGAAAAAGAAATATATAACTTTACGGATATATCTAGACTAGCTATTCGTATTGTAAAAGAAAATAAAGATATTCAAGAAGAAGTAACCAATAGCTTTCATGAGATTATGGTAGATGAATATCAAGACACTTCAGATACTCAAGAGACATTTATCTCTTTAATTTCTAAGAATAATGTTTATATGGTAGGAGACATTAAACAATCTATTTATAGATTTCGTAATGCCAACCCATATTTATTCAAGCAAAAATATGATACCTATCGTGATACAGACCAAGGAATAAAAATAGACTTAGTAAAAAATTTCCGTTCTAGAAAAGAAGTGTTAGAAGATATTAACTTACTATTTAATCAATTTATGGATGATGAAATAGGAGGTGCAGACTATAAAGATTCTCACCAAATGGTATTTGGAAATATGATGTATGAACAACAAGGAAAAACTACTCAAAATTATCATATGGAATTATTAACATATACACTAGATAAAACAACACCAATTACTAGGGATGAACAAGAAGCTTTCATCATTGGCCAAGATATTAAAGAAAAAATAAATAGTAAATATAAAGTATTTGATAAAGATACAGAAATATTACGACCAATAGAATATAAAGACTTTGTTATCTTATTAGATAAAAGTAAAAACTTTGAACTATACAAAAAAATATTTGAATATCTACAAATTCCCCTTTCTATTCTAAAAGAAGAATCTCTAAGTAAAGATAACGATGTATTAGTACTTAAAAACTTATTAAACTTAATTATTAGAATTCATAAAAAAGATGACTATGATAGTCTAAAATATAGTTTTGTAGCAACAGCAAGAAGTTATTTATTTGAAGTAAGTGACCTAGAAATTTATGAAGCTTTAACAAAAGATAAAATAAAAGAAACAAAACTATACCAACTATGTGAAGAGTTAAGTCAAAGTATAAACGACACCTCTGCTAGTGAATTTTTTCTGCAAGTAATAAAGAAAGTAGAGTATGAAAAAAAACTAATAAAAATAGGAAAAATAACTTCCTTTCAAGTTCGTCTAGAATATATTTATAATCTAATAAGCAATTTAGAAGAAAATGGTTATACCATAGAAGATGTAATAAATCATCTTGATTCAATATTTGAAAGTGGTCAAGATCTAAAATTTAACATCAATGAAGATAGTAGTAACAGTTGCAAGATCATGACAATTCATAAGTCAAAAGGTCTAGAATTTCCTATCTGCTATTTTGCAGGATTTAACTCGAAATTTAATATGCGAGATTTAAAAGAAAAGATTTTATTTGATAATACTTATGGAATCATTCTACCAGTAGTAACAGATTTTTATAAAGATACAATATTAAAAACGTTAGTAAAAGAAAAAACTAAACAAGAAGAAATATCAGAAAAAATAAGATTGTTTTATGTAGCTTTAACAAGAGCTAAGGAAAAAATGATTATGGTAACAGAAGAAATAGAAGAAGAAGTAGAAAATAGGGGACTAGTAAGTAGTACAATACGTAGTAAATATAATTCCTTTCTATCAATCATAAAAAGTATCTATACCTCTGTTTTACCATATGAAAGAAAAATAGAAATAACACCATCGAAAGATTATTTATTAACAAAAAATGCTACCAATAAAGAAGAGCTAACTCTAGCAACAGATAATTTAAAAGTACAAGAGTTAAAAATAGCCAAGACAAAAGTAGAATATAAAAAATACTCAAAAGATATTCTTCATCTATCTACCAAGGAAGAAAAAGAAAAGATGGAATTTGGTACTAAAATACATCAAGTATTAGAACAATTAGATTTTAAAAATCCAAAATTAGATAATTATGATAACAGAATAAAACAAAAAATCAACAACTTTTTAAATTCTTCTATGATTTTAGAAAATATAACCGGTAAGTTTTATCCAGAATATGAATTTCTAGATTCAAAAGAAGCTACCCATGGAATCATAGATTTAGTAATAGAAAAAGAAGATAAAATGATTATTATTGACTATAAATTAAAAAATATCGATGATGATAATTATGATAAACAACTAAATGGATATAGGGAATTTTTAAAGAAAAAGACAAACAAAAAAGTAGAATGTTTTCTATACTCGATTATAGATGAAAAATATCGTAAAATAAAAGAACAGTAAAATGACTGTTCTTAATTTTATGTACTATAAAAACTACTTCTTTTTTAAACTTTTCTCTTTCTCATCACTAGGGGAAAAACCTAGAAACTGTCTAACCATCCAGGCATATTGAATATATTCAGGAAGACTAATAATATCATCAACATCATTATTATATAATTCTGTAGCCATCATTTCATATCCAGATGCAATATCAGCAAATTGTTCTTCTCCTAGTAATTGCATCAAATATTCATCCCATACTACCTCTCTAGGAAACTCATTCAAGATAATAATAGATTCTTCACCAGTTTTATTAGAACAAATATAGTAAGAGTGTTCCAAAAAAAAGAAATCGTTTTTAGAAGCTTCATTGTATGCTTCTTCTTCTGTATACCAAACAGGCTCCTCATGATAACACTCGGTAAAAGGTTTGATATGTGCTAGAATAATACCTAAAGCATTCGTCTCATGTAATTCATAAACGAGTTCATTTTTATATCTAGAATACTCCTCGTCAGTATAATAAATTTCTCCATTTTTTTCTATTTTTTTCAAAAGAGTAGGAATACCAAATAAAATAGCCTCCATAGGTGCTTTTTCCAAAAAAGGATCAAAATCTACAGTACCCAAATAACGATGTCTTTTAGGATTGTTGAAATATTCTGAAGTCGCAGTAATGATTCCCAAATAATAATCACCAACATCAAGTTTTTTTCCCATTTTATCACCTCTTAAATAGTTATGATACTATAGATCCTAGCTTTTCGCCAAGTAAAAGTTTTCGTAAAGAACCATTTTCATGAATATTAAATACCAAAATAGGTATTTTCTCTTCCATGCATAAACTAATAGCTGTTGAATCCATAACTTGAAGCTTTTGATTTAAAACATCCAAGTATCCAATAGAAGAAATAAACTTAGCATCTTTATATTTTTTAGGATCTTTATCATAAATACCATCCACATTAGTTGCCTTAATCAAAGCATCCGCTTTTATCTCAGCAGCTCTTAATGCTGCCGCAGTATCTGTTGAGAAGAAAGGACTACCGGTACCACATCCAAAGACAGTAATTCTTCCTTTTTCTAAATGACGGATAGCTCTATCTTTAATATAAAATTCAGCAACTTGTCTCATTTCAATTCCTGTTTGTACTCGTACATCTTGACCTATTTGCTTAAAAGCATCTCCTAAAGCAAGTGCATTCATAGTAGTAGCAAGCATACCAATATAATCACTAGTAGCACGGTCCATATAAGTATTTAGTTTACCTCTCCAAAAATTTCCCCCACCAACAACAATAGCAATTTCAACCCCCATATCTGCACATTCTTTGATGTTTTTCGCAAACAGTAACGTTTTTTCAAAATCAATACCAGAACCATTAGCAGTTGCTAATGCTTCTCCACTTAATTTTAGCAATACTCTTTTATATCTCATATCTATCTTGTCTCCTTTACTATCAGTGTACCATAAACAAGTAAAAAAGTAGTCAAAATTTGCAAAAAACTAAAAAATATGATATAATATGCCAACAATGGAAAGGGGAAGTAAGTATGAGTATATGGAGGCAAAAAGAAGAGTTCAATCAAGAACTATATGACAATATCGATAATTTTTTTGAAAAGTTAAAAGGACAAAAAAAGATAAAAGACCGTCCTGGACAAGATATAATGAGTTATGATATCTTTGATATTATTGAAAATAAAGAAATATTAGTAATAGAAGCAGGTGTAGGAATAGGAAAATCCTGGGCTTATTTAATTCCATTAATATCTGCTAGTAAAAATAAAGAAAAATTTAATGGATTTTTAATTTCTACATCTTCAATCGCTCTAGAAGAACAACTAGAACAAGAAGTAAACAAAGTATCAGAATTATTAGGAATTGATATTAATGTTACAGTTGCAAAAGGAAAAAACAATTATTTATGTCAAAAAAGATTAGACAACTTTTTAAAATTTAAAGATAGTAAGAGGAAATATCAATATTTAAGACAAAAAGCCAAACAAGGAAAAATGGATAAAAAAGACTATGAGGAGCTTCCTTCAAAAATATGGAAAAAAATTAATGTAGATATGGCCAACTGTACTAATTGTCTACACCAAAATGATTGTAAATTTATATCGACTAGAAAGCAATGGAAAGAAAGTAAAAATATTATTTGTAATCATGATTTATTAGTAAATATATTACAAAGAGATAGTGAAGATAAATTAGTAAACGATCCATCAATATTAATTGTAGATGAAGCACATACACTGTTAGAAAAAATAACGAATGCTTATAAAAAAACAATCTCAAAACCAGCTTTGGAATCACTAATTTATAATATTTATAATCAAATGGACATTCCTATAGAGGATAACTTACCGTTAATAGACTCAATTAATCATGTGTTTCGTATGATAAGTACCAAGGCGAAAAGAGAATATAGAAAGTCTGCTCAGGAAGAGGTAGATATTTTAGATAAAGAAGCCAGTGGTTTTACTTGTACTCCAAAAATAAAAGAGACAGTAGAAGAGTTAATAGAACAGTTATATGATTTAGAAGTAAATGCTAGAAGCTATCCAAGTACAAGTAGAAGCTTATTAAGACAAATAAGTAATTTAAAAGAAATGAGAGTTATATTTTCAGATTTAATATCAGAGGATAGCAAAAATATTTACTGGGCACAATTTTTATCAAACACGAAAGAACATATTGAACTAAATTATGTACCGAAAAACACAGCTGAAATTGCTCGCCAATTATTAAGTAATTCTAACTACGGAAAAGTTTTTACCTCAGCAACCCTTACTACAAAAAAAGACGATTATAGTTACTTTATAAAAGGGTTAGGTCTAGATCAAATAATAGGACAACCTCTCTTTCAAGAATTTAGTCAGCCTTCTCCATATAATTACGATGAAAATGCACTTCTTTATTGTGCAACAGATGTAGTTAATCCTAAAAGTAAAGATCATCAATTATACCTAGATTCTCTAGCTACAAAAGTAGATGAATTAGTAGAGGCAACCGGAGGTAGAAGCCTAGTTTTATTTACATCAAAGCAAGATATGAGAGAAGTATATAAAAGATTGCAAAAATCAAATCATGATTTTAATATCTTAGTACAAGAAGATGGTAAAAATGCTGAGATATTGAAAGAAGAATTTAAAGAAGATACTACCTCTGTGTTATTAGCAACAGGTTCTTTCTGGGAAGGAATTGATATTAAAGGAGAATCATTAGAACAAGTAATTATCACAAAACTACCATTTCCAATTGTAGAGCCAATCATCGAAGAAAAAGCATCAAATTATAAAAATGGATTTAAGGAAGTTTATTTACCAGAAATGTTATTAAAGTTAAAACAAGGAGCAGGAAGACTAATTAGAAGTGAGTCCGATAAAGGAATAGTATCAATATTAGACTCTAGAATAACAGACTATAAAGAATCAGTTATCGACTCTCTTCCATTCTCTAACGTAACTAATTCTATAGAAGATGTAACAGTCTTTACCAAGGAAAAATTAAATCATAATAACTCACAAAAAACGAAAACACTAAGATAATAAAATAGAAAAAGGAGGCTTTATATGTTAAAGACATCATTTGAATTTATCGATTTAGATAACATAACAGAACAAGAATTAATGGATGTGTTAGATAAAAATAAACAACATGCCATAAACATAAAATTAAAAACAAAACAATTAGAAGAAATAGCCAAGAAAACAAAACAAGAAAAATATATAAAGACCCAATCAGAAGAAATACACCTAACAAACGATAGTGAAGAAGAAACAGAAGAATATTCTTTTGAAGATGAAGTGGATTTCTATCTAAATAGCTTAGGAAGTGTTACTATCGAAATGGAAGATGAAGAAATTATACGTCTTTTACCATCCAAAAAAAATAGTAATTATCAAAATCTATTATTTCGTTTAAAACTAGAAGCTATAAAATCATTAGAAAGCATCCACGACCTCTTACTAGAACTCCCTTCCTTAAAAGAGAGTGAAGCAGAGTATTTAAAACAAGAAAAATTAATAGAACGAAGAAAAATCAATGCTATAGATCAAGTATTAACAAATGATAACACCAAGGAAGAAGAAATAAAAAATAAATTAGTTTTTGTTCCAACTTCTGGAGGAAATATTCGCATATTAGAAGAACTCCAAAATATTTCAAAAGAACATTATCCTAGTTTTTTAGAACTGATTGAATCAATTAAAAATAATACTTTTAAAAATGTAAAAAGATTTAGTCGTGTAGATAAAAAAATGAGTGGTATCAGTGAAGTAAGAGATATATCAACAGGAGCAAGAGTAATCTTTGATAGAATAGGTCTAGATACTTATGCCATAATTACAGCCTTTATGAAAAAAACATCCCATAATAAAGGGTATCAAAATCAATTAACGAATAAAACATTAAATTATAAGAATATGTTACCAGCGATTAAAGAAAATTTAGACAATGCTGAGTTTATGGGACAACAACAAGAATACGAAACAGAACTATATAATACATTAAAAAATCATAAAACAACATCGACAGGAGGCATCAAATGCAAAACGAAATAATCAAAAAAATAAATCAACAAATAAAAAAACTAGAAACCTCTCTTGTTAACCAATCAGAAGAAATTACCTTCTTTAAAGAATTGTTAGATAATCTTGACCTAACCGATTTTGAAAACTACGACCAAATAAACTTAAAAAACTTTTTACTAGCCTATGTAAAAAGTTATAATACATCTTATACATTTGAGGAACTAACTGAAATCATAGATTCAATATACCCAGTACTACAACCACTTACCTCAACAGAAACACAATCATTACTAGAAACAATAGATGAAGTAACTAATCCTGATAATCCAGAAATATATTACGGAATAAAAGCAATTTTAACATTAGAAGAAGACGATAGAAAAAACGCTTTAAGCCAACTAATTTTATATACAAGTGATGATGAGATGCTAAAAACAGGATTAAGTCTACTAAAAGATAATAAAAAACTCCAAGATTTTCTTCTACTATATGAAAAGGATTCTGATACCTGGGGATACTCTTTATTAATGATAGGATTTATTAAAAAAATATGTGAACAAAAAGCATATCTACTATCCTTAGGATATCAACCAAAAAATAAAACCTCTTTATTTTCTTCTAAAACATCAATTCAATCTCGATTCAATGAAGAATATGATTCAGAAGAAATACAATCTACTTGCCAAAATATATATAAATATTATGAAAGATTAAAAAAGTCAGAAAAAGATAGAAAACAAACAACCAAAAAAGATATTAAAAACTATAACTATATAATAGAAAAACTATCTCATCCAGAAGAAGAAATTACAAGTTATCATTTCCTTGCTTCCAAGATTAGAGATGATGCCTTACGGATGGATGTATTAAAATATATCTATAGTCATAATCAAAAATACTATCAACAATTAGAACAAAAATATGAAACACTATCTAAAAATTCTCTTCTAAATTTTCAAGAGCTAACACAAAGATATAATCTAATAAATATAGATATAAAGGAAATCATGAATAATTATACCTATCAAGACTTAGAAAATACTTTAAAAACTTTAAAAAATATTAGTATAACAAGTCCAGAAATACTATCAACAATTATAAAAATGACTACTGTAAATACTGTTGATGAAATACTAAAACTAATCGATCAAGGATATATAACAATAGATACTATAAAAAATAATATAGATTGCTGGGATAAAACTAAAAACTATGTAGATAGAATAAAACAAAATATAAAAACTATAGAAGAAATCACTGGTAATAGAAATTTATATCGAAGAAAAAATGAAGTAGTTTTACTACCAGAAGATAGTTTAAAAGAAAATCTAGCAATATTAAAAAAATATAATTTATTACCTTCTATTACAACAACAACTAATTATGATTTCTTAACAGAAGAAGAATTAGAAAATAAAATAGATAACATATTAGAATTAGGAAGAGAAGATAGTCTAGTTCATAATTTAGGTCTATTAAATTATGAACAAAAAAGATGGATGAGACTACAGATATTAGAGCAATTAAATATTCCAGTAGAAGATAATGAATTAGAAGGACTATTACATACAAATAGCTTTTTTGTACCAGATGAAAAACTAGAAGATTACATATCAGTATCAAGTATTACTCCAAAACAGGTTACAATAGAAAAAGAAGATATAAAAGAAACACCAAGAACTTATATCTATCAAGGAATCTACTTTTCTAAAAATAAAATAAAAAATAATTTTATGACTTTAGAACAAGAACAAGTTGTACCATCACTAACCAAGACGTTCTTATTAGATAGAAAGTTTACCTATAGTCAACAACAAATATTAATGAAGACATATCAAAAGAAAAAATAACTAAGATATGTCTTTTTATTTATAAGGAATTTGAAAACTTGATAAAAAACAGTTGACATACGAACAATAGATCTTATCGGTTTCGTTTGTATCCTACAACTAATCAAGTAGAGGTAATTCACAAAACATTTGGTTGTACTAGATTTGTTTATAATCATTATTTGAATAAAAATAAAACTCTTTATGAAGAGAAAAAAGTTCTTTATCTTGTTTTGATATGATAAAAGATTTAAAAAACTTACAAGTAGAACACCCCTTTTTAAAAGAAATATATGATAGAATTAAAATAGAAAAAGTAAAAGACAAAAGAAAACTACGGTAGCGACTATCGGATGTTAAGCAATCACGAAGTAGGGATACCTAGTCTATGAAGCAGGAAACTTGAAAGGTGACGATCAAGGTGACTTAAGTTTACTTAATTCTTTTGTTCTATAAATTGTAAAATACATAAAGTTGTGATACAATAACAACACCTAAAGGGGGGATCCCAATGTTAACTTATCAATCCTTAAATAAAGAAGATTTAACAGAGGAGGAAATACTAGTAATATTAAAAAATAATCATCGCATATCTATATCTATGAAATACAGCATAGAAGAATTAAAAAAAATAAAAAAAATAACATCCGAACAACCACGAGAAATAAAAAAAGAAACGCCCCATTCATCACTAGAAGAAGAAACAGAAAGTATATTTGAAGATGAAATAGATTATTATCTATCACCCCTAAATGCCCTAGAAAGAAATGTTACAGAGTCAAAAATAAATCAACTACTACCATCTTCAAAGAAACATAATTATAAAAAAATTTTATTTCGTCTAAAATTAGAATTTCAAAAAAATATCTATGAAATAAAAGATTTTATAGAAACAGAATTAGATAATTTAGATAATGAAGATTTAACTTTTTTTAAACAAGAATTACTTCAAGAAGAATTAAAAATAAATGTAATTAATCAAAAACTAGAAAAAAAAGATAAGCACCAAATAGATCATCCGTCAAAAAATAAGTTAATTTTTCTACCAAAATCAACCGAAAAAATAAGAATACTAGAAGATTTAAAATCAATACCCAGAGAGTATTATGAAGGCTTTTTAGCTTTACTAACCTCCATACAAGAGGGAACATTTAAAAATGTAAAACGCTTTAGAGCAGGTAATCACAAAACAGGAGGACTTAGTGAGGTACGAGATATTAGTCTTGGAATAAGAATACTCTATGATGGTATTACTCCAAATACATATGTCATAATTTCCGCATTTACAAAAAAAGTAACGAATAACAAAGGTTCTCAAGAACAATTAGAAAGAAAAAGTAGTGATTATAAAAGTCTAAGACCAATACTATTAGCAAATTTAGAAAACAAAGAATTTAGACAATATAATGAGAAAAAAGGACAAGAAGTATGGAGCTTATTGCGAGGAGAAAAAAGAAAGGGCAGTGATCAAGAGTGCAAGAAGAAATTATTGAAGAAATAAGAAAAGAAAAAGAAAAAGTCACAAAAAAGTACAAACAAACCAGTCCTGAACTACAGTTTTATGAACAATTTTTAAAAAATAAAGACTTCTCCAATCCTATAACTTATACAAACATAAAAATAAAAGATTTTATAATTGCCTATGTAAGAAGTCAAATTAAAACTTATTCATTCGAAGAATTACAAAAAATCGCTAGTTATTTACGAACTTTTTTTGATGAAACATCTTTCGAAAATATTAACCATACTAGAAAAACGATGTACTATCTAGCAAGTCCTAAAGTATATCCTATAATTCGTAGATTCTTAGAAGAAAAAAATATTACCAAGAGAAATTACTTTTTATATAGACTTGTTGAAAAAAATGATTTCGATGAAACAATGATGAATGGTGTAGAAACCATGGTAAAACAACAAGATGGAAAATTAATGGAATTTGTTCATGAATTTGCCAAGAATAATGAAGTATGGAATGATACTTTAATTTTTGCCTATGGACTAAAAATGATAAGTGAAAGAAAAAAACAATTAGAAATAGACTTAATGATAGCAAATAACAAAATACCATTAACAGCTTTTGACAAAAATAAAATTATTATAGATACCCTAAAAAAAGATTTTGCAATTAAAAAATTAGAATCTCACTGCCGGAAAATTATTAAATATTATAAAATAATAAAACAAAAAGAAAAAAACACCCAGACTGCCGAAAAACATATTATTGATAGATATAACCGGTTAATTAATACAATTAAACAAACGAGTAATCAAGAAGAAATCACAGATTATGAAAAATTTATAAGTGCAATACCTAAGCAAGAGTTACGTATCAAAATATTAAAATATATTTATGAACACAACAAAGTATATTACAATCGTCTAAATCAAGAATATCAATCATTATCTCAAAATTCTATTCTAAAATATCAAAGATTATTAGAAAAATATTATCTTTCAAAATATCTAGATTCCAAAAAGATAGCTCAACACTATACCTATAACGACTTAAAGTACTTATTAGAAAATATAAATAATATGACAATCACCAACCCTCAAACAATCAAAAAAATCATTCTAAATACCTCAAAAGAATATATCAATCAAATAAATGATTTAATAGCCGAAGAAATTTTATCGAAAAAAACTATCGTAATGCATCCAGAAATATTAGAACAAGACAAAAATCTAGTTCAAAATATAAAAATAAATATAAATAATCTTGAAACTAAAAATACAGATTACAAAATTTTTTCAAAAGATCAATATCCATTATTAATAACACCAAAAACCCTAAGCATAAACTTACAAACTTTAAAAAGCTACCAGTTGCAAGAATTATTAGAAAACGCAACAGATTATACCTTTTTAGAAACAGCTGACTTAGAAGAAAAAATAAATCTAGTCTTAGAATTAGGTCTAGAAAAAGCACTAGAGTCTGATTTAGGATTGTTAAGTTATGAAAAAAGCAGATTAAACAGACTAAAAATATTAGAACAATTAAATATTCCAGTAACAAATGACCAATTACGAGCTGTATTAAATACAGACAAATTTATAGTACCAACAAATAAAATAGAAAGTTATATAATAGAAAAGAAATTAGAAGATTCAACCCTACAACAACTACATATCTCTAAAGAAGATATAAAAGAAACACCAAGAACTTATATTTATCAAGATATTTATTTTTCTAAAAATAAAGTAAAAAAAAGAAAAGAGTCTTTACTATCCCAAGGGATAACTCCAACCATATCTCAAATGCTATTTCCAACTCGTCCTATATTACCAAGTAAGATAGAAACCATTAAGAAACTAACAAAATAAAAAACTCTACTAAAAAGGAATAGACTCACGCACTAATTTGACATCCATAGACAGATATGCTATACTTTAAATGTTTGACGCCTCACGCTCAAACCGCATTGAAAAGGTAAAAACAAGCAAATCTTGTACCTTAAGAGCGAGTCTTAAGTTAAAAAAAGGAGGTATACGAATGAATGCTGTAATTAAAGTTGGAGGAAAACAATATTACGTAACAGAAGGATGTGAAATTTTTGTAGAAAAATTAAACGCAAATCCTGGTGATGTTGTTAAATTCGACCAAGTATTAATGCTTGATAGTAAAATAGGAAGTCCTTATCTTACTAATGTTACTGTAGAAGGTAAAGTTATCAAAAACGGTAAACAAAGAAAAATAACTGTCTTCAAATACAAATCAAAAGACAGATCTAACCGTAAGAAACAAGGACATAGACAACCTTATACAAAAATTCAAATTACTAAAATCAACGGTTAAAAATGATTCAAGTAAAAGTAGAAAAAGCACATGCTAAATACAAAAAAATAACAATACTGGGACATGCTTTATATGATGAGTATGGAAAAGATATTGTATGTAGTGCAGCAAGTAGTATTGTTACAACTACAGTAAATGGTGTTTTAGCATTAGATAAAGGTAGTCTAAGTTATATGATTAGTAAAAAGGGAATGACAATAAATATTAAGAATGAAGATGCTACAACCCAGATACTAATTGGTAATATGGTTAGTCTTTTAAAAGAGCTTGGAAAAAATTATCCAGCAAATATTGAAGTAAAGTAAGGAGGAGAATTATGGAATTTTTGAAATTAGATATCCAATTATTTGCCCATCATAAAGGGCAAGGATCAACATCTAATGGTCGTGATTCTGCAGGACGTAGACTTGGAGCAAAAGCTGCTGATGGAGAATTTGTAACAGCAGGTTCTATTATATATCGTCAACGTGGTACTAAGATATTCCCAGGAACTAATGTTCGTCGTGGAAATGATGATAGTCTATACGCAACAGTTGATGGAATTGTTAAATTTGAACGCTTAGGAAGAGACAAGAAGCAAGCTTCAGTTTATCCAGTAGGAGAATAAAAAACAAAGAACTGTTATGGTTCTTTTTTTAGTAAGGAGAAAGAAATATGAATTCAAATGATATTAATAGTAAAGTTGAAAAAATGATGGCTGTAGATGGATTTATTTGGTCCCATGCTTTCCCATTAAAAATATATAAGAATAAAAGTGAGGTAATGGCTTCATTAAATAGAGCACTTCTAGAGTATAGCTATCAAAAATTAATTGAAAATGATGAAATAGAAAGTGTAGTAATGGATTTAGGAGTATTATTCGATAAACTAGATGAGCATTTACAACCCTATGAAAAAGGAAATTTTTATGCTAATTACATAATATGTATGTTAGAGATACAAAATAGTCTAGCTGGAACAAATATTGCCTGGTATGAAACACCTGAAGATGGAAATGTTTATCCTAGATTTAACCAAGTAGGAGAATTTGAAACAACTAGAAATTCCTCAATGAAAGAAAATGCTCTATGGTTAAATAAAGCCTTGATGGAAACGTACTGTAAATCAGCAAAAACTGCAACAAAAAAACTCTAATTTTTATCACTTTTATGATACAATAAAAAAAGATAGAGGTGATAATATGGAAGATAACAAAATAACACTAACAACTTCAGATAATAAGCAAATAGAAGTAGAAGTATTAGATATTTTTAATGTAGTAGGATATGAAGGTAAAGACTATATTATGTATACACTAGGAGAAAAAGTAGATGAAGATAATGAAAAAGTATATATATCTATATTAAATGAAAAAGATGACAATACCTTTGAATTGTTAAGTATCACAGATGAAAAAGAATGGGATATGGTAGAAAAAGCTATTGAAGAAGAAATAACATACGGGGATGAGATGAAAGATGAATAATTCAGAGAATAATTATAGAGAAATATTAGAAAATTCTCTTAAACATATTACAGAGGAAATGGCTTTATTACAATCTCAGAGTAATGGCTTAATGAAAGTGATAACCCAGTCAGAAAAAAGACTTGAAAAACTAAAGATAGAACAAAAACATATTCAAGCAGAACTTCAGATGCGAATAAAAGAAAATCAAACGATAGAACCTGGTGTATTAGTTGGAACCCTAGATTCTAAAATTGAAAATATATTAAAAAAGAAAGAAACGCAAGCGGAAAAAGTAGCTGAATTAGAAGAGTTAAAAAGTAATGTTTCTTCTAGATTAGGTTCAGCAATTATGAATAGAAGAAGTAGACGAGCAATAAAAAAACTTCAAAATCAGCAATGTAGAATAAATCTAATAAGTGATATTCAAAAAGCACTTCTTATGCCTAAATACATAGTAGAGAAATTTAAACTTGGTAGATATTCTAAAAAAGCTGGAAAAGTATCATATGCTCAAAACAAAATAGACCAAATAAATCAAAAAAGACAAAATTTGGATCCAGAAAACAAAATAATCGATAGCATAAAGGATACAATTTATGATATAAAAGGAGAATACTACGCAAATAAATTAGAAAAAGCTCAGGAAAAATTAAAAAAACTTCAGACCAAGGGTGTACAAAATCATATATTAGGAGCTAATGTTGTTGCTATGACGAAAAAAGATATAAATAATCTTAGAAAACGTATGAGTAATGCTAAAAAGAAAGCAAGTCAACAAACAACAACCCAAAAACAACAAGCACCAAAACAAAACCAACAAACGCCAATACAAAAGCAGCAACCAACAACGCAAAATCAACAAACACCAATAGAGAAAGAGCAAACACCAATAGAAAAAGAGCAAACACCAATAGAAAAAGAACAAGCACCAATAGAAAAAGAGCAAGCACCATCGGAACTATCCTCACTCATCATACCATTACAGGAACCAAAAACAAACTCTCACATCATTATACCGGGTCAAGAAGAACCACCTAAAGAGTCACATATTATTTTACCAGGAGAAGAATCTAAGCAACAAACACAGGCAATTATCTTGCCACCAAGAAATGAAAATATAACCGCAGCTACACTTGCAGAGGAAGCAGCGCAACAAAAACAAACAAAACAACAAACCAACCAGCAACAACAAGCACAGACATTTACGAAAGCAGCATAAAAGGGAAGGGAATTCTTCTTTTCTTTCTCTTTTTTAATTTTAATAAGGAATTGGAAAATTCCCTAAGTAAAAAGTACGTATTAGAAAATAGAAATCTAGAATATATCAATGAAAAAATTATAAATACAACCTAGAAAAATAGTAGAAATGGATTTAACCATAAAGATATAAAAAAATAAACCAAACTATAGTAAGTTTATCTTTTATTAAAAAGTCCCTAAGTAAAGTTACTTAGTCCAGAAAGTACAAGAGTCTAGGTACATCACTAAAGAAATTAATTTTACTTAATTCTTTTGTTCATGATATAATACAGTCGAAAAAGGAGGAGAGTATATGTTTGTAGACGAGGTTGAAATCAGAGTAGAAGCAGGAAACGGAGGCGACGGATGTACTGCCTTTCGAAGAGAAAAGTTTGTTCCAATGGGAGGACCATATGGAGGAAATGGAGGGCATGGATCCGATATTATCTTTAAAGTAGATGAAGGACTTCATACTCTTCTAGACTTAAGATACCAAAAACTAATTAAAGGAAAAAAAGGAGAAAATGGCCGTGGTAAAAATCAGCATGGAAAAGGAGCATCTCCTATTGTAATTAAAGTTCCCCAGGGAACAGTAGTAACAGATTTAGATACCGGACTAATTATTGCCGACCTTTCAAAAAAAGACCAAGAAGAAATTATTGCCAAGGGAGGTAGAGGAGGTCGAGGTAATACAGCTTTTAAAACACAGACCAATACTGCTCCGGATTACTCTGAAAATGGAGAAGAAGGAGAAAAGAAAAACTTAAAAGTAGAAGTAAAGATGTTAGCAGATGTTGGTCTGGTAGGACTTCCAAGTGTTGGAAAAAGTACGATTATCTCAATGGTCTCAAAGTCCAAACCTAAGATAGCAGCCTACCATTTTACTACATTAAATCCTAATTTAGGAGTAGTAAAAGCAAGTGATGGTAGAAGTTTTGTTATGGCCGATTTACCAGGACTAATTGAAGGAGCATCTCAAGGAGAAGGCTTAGGTGATAAATTTTTAAAACATATTGAAAGAACAAAAGTAATAGCTCATGTAATCGATATGAGTGCTAGTGAATTAAGAAACCCTTATGAAGACTATATTTTAATTAATAAAGAATTAAAAGAATTTAATGAAAAATTAATAAAAAAACCTCAAATTATCGTTGCTAATAAAATGGATATTCCGTCAGCTAAAGAACAATTAATAAAATTTAAAGAAAAAGTAGGAAAAGAGGTTGAAATCTTTGAAGTAAGTGCTGCAACAAATACAGGACTTCAAAAAGTAATAAATCGCCTAGCAGACTTAATTGATGAAGTACCAAATAATCCACTATATGAAGATAGTCAAATAGAAAGTCATGTATTATATAAATTCAAAAAAGAAGAGCCATTTACTATTACGAGAGATGATGATGGATGTTGGGCAATCCAAGGAAAAGAAGTAGAAAGAATCTTTAAAATGACAAAATTTTCATCAGATGAAGCTGCCTATAAGTTCGCTAAAAAGTTAAGTAGAATGGGAATTGATCAAAAACTAGAAGAATTAGGAGCAGAAGAAGGAGACCAAGTAAGAATATTAGATTTTTATTTTGACTATAGAAAGTAGGTTGATTATTTTAAAAAAATGAGTATAATAAGGAGCATGAAGGAGATTGATTATGAGAATAGAAGATAAAACAAGCAATTTGGCAAACAAAATAGTTGGAATTAATAATTGGATTAAGAATAATCCTCAAGTAACGGATCCTAATGCATATGAAATTGTTACTTGTAATGTAGAGTTTGCAGAAGTATTAAGTGAATATGCCAAAAAATACGACTCTAAAGATTTAGAATATATTCAACACCAAAACCCTGAAATATATGATTGCTACAGTGGAATAGAAGAAATGGATGGATTACGTGATACAAAAAATCATCCATTCTTCCAAAGTAAAGAAGCAAATGATTTATATACAGCAATTAAACGCAGTCAACAAGATATGACTTATGATGTTCCAGAAGATGAACAAACAAAAGAGCTAAAGAAAGAATTACTATGTAAAAGTATGAGTGTTCCATTTTATATTTGGCAAGTTCATCGTACAGAGCCAGAGTATGAATATGATAATGATAGCGAATTTAATAGTATGAAAGCGATGCTTGATATCTATAAATCAGAGGGAAATACAGAATTTGTACCACAAATAGAAGCATTGTTTAATGTAATTGAAAAAAATTATAAATATAGTGAAATGAAAAATAATCAAAAACATGCCTAAATAAGCATGTTTTTTTTTACTGAAAATGAATTAAAAATTGTATTAATATTCAGTAAATAGAAAGAAAAATAGTAGTTATTAACTTGATTAATAAAATTAATTGTATTATTATCATAAGTAGGAGGGAAGGTTTAATGAGTAAATATATTGCAATGATTATGAATCGCCATTATATGGGAGATAATAAATTTATCTTTAATGTAAGTCATGCAGAAATTGGAGAAATAGATGAAACAACAGGAAAGTTTATAGATCGTAATGAGAATTCTTACGATCCAATGTTAAGTGAAAATTCAATAACATCAGCAGTACCGGTAAGTTATTGTAGTGAGGCTTTATTAAGCGAGTTAAATGAAATACTTGAAGAAGATTTACCTACAAGAGAAGCAATTGCTTATTACGAATATCTTTGTAAAGGAACAATTTATTATGTGAGTCAGTTAGAAAATGGGCAAATTTCTTGCAACGTAATAAATATGGATGAGATAGATAACCAAGTTGAAAATGCATTGAGATCGGAAAATATGAATGTTGCTCAAGCACAGGAGAAAGATGAAACCACGGACAAACTGATTGATATTAACACATTGTTGTCAAATATTTCAAAAGGGAAATATTCTAAAAGTGAATTAGAATCTATAAAAAGTCGGGTGGAAGATACTTATTCAGCCATAGAAGAGGTGTTAAATAGAATTGAACAACAAGTAGACAACACTAAAAAAGAAACATCAAAAAATTCGATAGATATAAATGATGTTTTTGATAAAGTAACAAAAACATTAATTGCTCAAGATGAGCCAGTAAGACGTCTTATTGTTGAAATTGTTCGTAAGGAAATGACCCCGGAAAAGAAGGAAGATGCAATTTTATTAACAGGAGACACTGGTGTAGGAAAAACTAAATTATTAAAGTTACTGGCTAAATATTTAAATAAGCCATTATTGATTGTGGATTCAACCCAGTTAACAATTCCTGGATATAAAGGCAGAAGTCTTGAAGATATATTATGGGATTTATATGTTAAGTGTGGTGAAAATAAAGAGAAAGCTGAAAGTGCCATTATTTATTTCGATGAAATCGATAAAAAAGGTTCTCCTGGTAAAAGTGATGTAAGTGGACAAGGAGTTTTAAATACATTATTGCCACTAATAACTGGAACGGAATATATTATAAAAAGTGATATTAATGGGAATCCACTAGTAAAATTAGATACAACTAATATGATTAAAGTTTTAGGAGGAGCATATACAGATGTGTATAAAAGCCTAAATAAAAAGAGTATCGGAATTAGACCAGAAATTCCAACAAAAGAAAAAACAAGGAAAGCAACTCCTGAGGATTTTGTAAACAATGCAATGATGACAGATGAATTCATGGGACGTACATTAATAATCAGAATGAATAGTCTTGATTGTGATAGTTTAAAAAGAATAATGTTAGAGTCTGATGAATCAGCAATAAAAATTCAACAAGAATTATTTGAACGGTTAGGTACAAAATTAACATTTACTGATGGCTATATCAATAAAGCAGCCCTAGATGCAGAAAAGAATAAAACTGGTGCAAGAGGACTAAACTCTGTGATAGATGATAGTACATGGCATGCTTTTGATGATGTATATTCTAGTTATGGTACCTATAGTGAAGTAATATTAGATGAGAAATCACTTGAGGACCCTAAACAATATAAACTAATAAAAAAATAAAAATTCAATAAATAAATTCTCTCTTTTAATTAAGTAAAAAATATAGTATAATAAATCATTACAAAGGAGGGAAAGATACGGTGTTAAAAAAAGATATAACAGACGAAGAGATTATTCATAAAATCAGTACTTTTATAAAAGCACATCCCGAAGCCTATACAAAATACCAACAACAATTTATTTTAAAAAACTATACCTGGGGAAGAAAAACATCCTTAGTACCACCTATATTAAGACAGATTTATGATGAATTAGACTTACTTATCCCAGAAAAAAATATATATAATGGCTTTTTAGATATTATTGAAAAAAACTTTGATATTGAAAACAAAAACATTATAGAAATAAGTGGTGGAAAACTTCCAAATTTAGGAAAAAAGATTGCTCTTCATCAAAACAAAGGCACTATTACTGTTTATGATGATGATTTAATATCAACTCATTCAAATAATCCAAGGTTAATATTAAAACAAGAAAGATTAAAAGAAAATCAAGTATTACAAAATGTTGATATGATAGTTGGATTTATGCCTCAACAAGGTACAGAAATAGCTATTTCCATTGCTAAAAAGAATTCTTTAGATATGGTTATTGCTTTAGGTGATGGTTACGGGTTAGGAGAAACAGAATATCTATCTGGAGAAGATTGGCAACAAGCTATGTTATATGAAGCAAGAAAAGCAACTCGTAATGCAGATTTAGGAACCTTACAGTTAACGGATATGAAAGATTATGATAATCCACATCCTGTTTTTTACAATAAAAGAAAATGTAAATAAAAAAATGTAGACCAAGAAAATATTGCAGAAGAATATAAATTGCGATATAATCAAATTAGAATAGGATGTAAAAGGATGAGGAATATGATGAACGTAGAATTTTTAAAACAAAATGGTGTAGATGTTGAAAAAAGTTTAGAATTATTTGGTGATATGCAAACTTACAATGATACAATAGGAGAATTCATTTTAGGTGCATCATCTAAGTTACCTAAGTTAGAAGAATATAAGAATGGAAAGGATATGAACAACTATGCAATTTATGTTCATTCCTTAAAAAGTGATGCCAAATATTTTGGATTTACTAAATTAGCTGAATTAGCTTACAATCAAGAAATGAAAAGTAAAGCTGGAGATGTTTATTATATTTATAATACATATGATGAATTAGTAGCAGAAACAAATAGATTAATTCACGTAGTAAAACAGTATTTAGGCCAAGAAGAAGCAGAAGATGGAACAGAAACTTCGGAGCAAGAAAAAAAGCCAACGATTATTGCTAATCGTGAAATATATATGGAACCAACCATCTTAGTGGCAGATGATTCTAATATTGTTAGAAACTTTGTTAGTAGAATTTTTAGTGATACCTATAAAGTAGGAGTTGCAAAAGACGGAAAAGAAGCAATAGAAATTATTAAATCTAACATAGGAAATAACAATATAAAAGCAATCTTATTAGACTTAAATATGCCAGAAGTAGATGGTTTTGCTGTATTAGAATACATGAAAGAAAATAAACTATTTACTGAAATGCCAGTATCTATTATTTCAGGAGATTCATCCAAGGAAACTATTGATAAAGCCTTCACTTATCAAATTGTAGATATGATAAAAAAACCATTTAATGATACAGATATCAAAAGAGTAGTAGAAAAAACTATATATTTTAAAGAAATGAACTAAAAAAGGGAAAACTAATTTCCCTTTTCTTTTTGCAATCCTTTTTCAACTCTAGTTTTAATAATATCAACGAGTTGATTTTTTAATTCTTGATCTGCATTCTCCCAAATAATTTCTAAAAAAACTCCTAATCCCGGTAATGTTACTTCATCTTGAGAAGCAACAGATTCATCAATTGCCCTCCTTAAAGTATCATAATTATCTCCCTGAAAATTATTAATAATATGTTCTCGAATACTTAAGTTCATATTTTGCCTCCTTATAGATAGAATGTTACAAAATAGAAAAAATATACATCAATTGTAAAAATAATTGACAATATTATTATATATAGATATATTAAGCACAAGTAAGGAGAATTTTATGAAGATTTTAGGATATGATAAAGGAGAACAAGTTCTTTATATTGAAAAAAGGATAAAAAGTTTTATGAAGAACAAATAGATATCCCATTTGCTAACGGGAATATATTTGAAAAAGTAGTAGATTCTAATCTATGTAGACAAATTATGGAAGATAATCAATTAGTAGATTTCACTGAAGCATATGCTATGGTAATGCATAAATTATATGAAACATTAAATAAAAAAGAAGATTTACAAAGAATCTATGAATTTATGATGGGAAGAGGAGAAATAACATTTCCACTAATTGCAGCAAGAAATACAACGAGCAATGTAGTATCTGATGGAATTGTATATGAGTTAGCAAGAGGAGTAAATCCATTTCTATTATAATAACTAAGAAAAGTAAAAATGAGACAAACAGATAGATATCCAGAACTTGAGAAATATACTTATGCAGCCTATAGGCCACAGGTGGGATTAAACAAAGACAAAAAACAATCTCTTACGGAGTAAATTTTACTGCTTTTTATTAAGATTTTATTGTTGATTCTTAATACAAAGAGAAAAAGCAGAATACGTCTTTTTAATAAAAGAGCATCTTCACTTTTCATAATTTATTTCATGTTTTATTCTGTAAAGTGGGTAAAAAATACTTGCTTAACTACCAGTTTATTGTGATAATAAGAATAAAGGAGGAAAAGATATGCAAGGAAAAAGCAAAAAAGTTTTACCAGTAGTTTTAGTAATTATTATCATAGGTTTAGTTATATTTATATTGATAAATAGTGGTGTTATAAATAGTTCAGATACAACAAAAGAAAATAATACAAAAAACACAACTGTAACTAACCTAGATACAGATAATGCCAATGTAAAAGCATTAATTAAACAAGTACATAATCCATCTCAAACAATAGATGAATTAATATTTGTATCTGGAGGTAGTCTAGTATCTGAAATGACAGAAGAATATAAATTTGCAATTGCAACAAATACCCCAACAATACAATTAACAACGTATAGTACCCCAACAGAAGATGGATATTATGGAGAAATTCCAGAAGAGGATGTAAAGGATGCCTATGAAAGGTTATTTGGCCCAGGTACATATAAAGCAATTGATAGTTTTACATTAGGATGTATGCCAGTAACCTATGATAGTACTAACAAACGTTATGTAACATCAAAAGACGGTTGTGGAGTACCAACAACACCAGTAAATATGCAAGAAGAAATTCTTGATATTACGAAAACAGATAAAAAATTAACAGTCCTAACAGCTGTATTATTCTATGATAATGTTGAAGGAAACCTATATAAAGATAGTAATTTAACAAAAAAACTAGAAACAAAAGCCGATTCAGAATTAACAGACGACAACTTAAAACAATATATCAAAGAAAACAAAGATCAATTAGAACAATATACTTATACATTTGATATCGCAACAGATGGATTTTATTATTATACTGGAGTAAAAAGAACTCAGGAGTAAAAGAAAGAAAACTTTCTTTTCTTCTGTTTTATTTCTTATTAAAAACAGTAAAGCAGTGAGAATAATCCTATTTCAAAAAAATTCATAGTTTTATGAATTTTTAATTTTAAAAAATATTTTTCTTAGAAATTTACTTTACTAAAATGCAAATTTGAAAACTTGATAAAAAACAGTTAACACAAGAACAAGTGTATTATATAGTACTCTCATCAGGAGAGGTGGTTTATGTATAAAGCGTATAAATTTAGACTTTATCCAAAGAATAAACCGATAGAATTAATTCAAAAAACTATAAAGATAAATTTTATGAAAACATAAAATTGGATTTAAAAAGAAATATAATTATTCTACCAAAATTAAAAGAAGTGTATATTAAAGTAACAGAAGACTTAGATTTAAAGGATATAATAGAAGAAAAGAAATTATCCAAACACTGAACAAATGTAAGTCTAGGTACTATAAGAATGAGAAAGTAAAAGATTTAAGTGTTAGAAATTGGATTTGTCCAAATTGTAAAACATACTATGATAGAGATTTTAACGCTAGTTATAACATCATGTTTGAAGTATAATAGAAATATATGTTAAAATGAATGTAGGAAAAGAAGGTGTAACTACTTTTGATTCAGTAATGACAAAACAGACCTATCTAGCGTTTAGAGTTATGCAAAGTCCAAGATGAATTATGGTGATAATATGAAATTACAGATTGATAATAAAATGTATCCAGTAGAAATAACAAGAAAAAAAACAAATAAAAATACATATATACGTATAAAAAAAGATATGACAATTCAAGTAACTACCAATAATTTTACAACAGAAGGTGCCATAAAAAAACTAATAGAAGAAAATAAAAATAGATTAAAAAAAATGATCGACCAACAACAAATAAAAAACAAAAATAACACCGGCTTCTTTTATCTAGGGAAAAAATATGATATTGTATATGTAGAATATTGTGATATCTCCCTAGGAGAAGAAAAAGTATTCATAAATAAAAAAATTGATATTGATAAATGGTATAAAAAACAAGCCCAGGGGATTTTTAAAAATCACTTAGATGCAATATATCATAGATTTTCCAGAAAAATTCCATACCCAGAGTTAAGAATCAGAAAAATGACGACAAGATGGGGTGTGTGTAATGTAAAAACAAAAACAGTTACCTTAAATCTAGAATTAATAAAAAGAGATGTAAAATATCTAGATTATGTAATTGTCCATGAATTATCACACTTAATCTATGCTAATCATTCATCTAAATTTTGGAGCTTAGTAGAAGAAAATATGCCTGAATATAAAAAGTATAGAAAAGAAATGAGGGATTTTTAGTGGTAATTACAAGCTTAGACAATGAAAAAATAAAAAAGTATAGAAAATTAAAGAAAAAAAAATATCGAGAAGAGTATAATGAATTCATTGTAGAAGGAATGCACCTTGTATTAGAGGCATTTAAAAGTGGAATCATTGTGGAATTAATTATGGAAGAAACGCAAGCCATTCCGCTACCATGCCCATATGTTTACGTAACAAGAGAAATAATTACTAAGATATCAGATGTAGATACACCAAGTAATATTATGGCTTTATGTAAAAAACTACCTGAAAGAGACTTAATTGGAAATAAATTGTTAATATTAGATGAAGTACAAGATCCAGGAAATTTAGGAACAATTTTAAGAAGTGCAAAAGCCTTTGATATTGATACTGTTATCCTATCAGAAAATACAGTAGATTTATATAATCCTAAAGTAATTCGTGCAACTCAGGGAATGTTATTTCATTTAAATGTAATAAGTAGAAAAATTAACCCTATTTTAGATGTGATAAAAAGTAAAGAGATTCCAATATACGGAAGTTCTGTCGATTATGGCATAGATGTATGTGATTTAAATAAAAAGGATAAACAAAAATATGCATTAATTGTTGGGAATGAAGGAAATGGTATTCGTTCCACCACCTTTGAAAAATGTGATAAAAAATTATATATTAAAATGAATGAAAGAGTAGAAAGTTTAAATGTTGCAGTTGCAACAAGTATTCTACTATATGAATTAAATAAATAATATGAAAAAAGTATACATAGGAAAAATTGTAGCGACACATGGAATTAAAGGTGAATTAAGAATAAAAAGTAACTTTCCATACAAAAAAAATGCATTTAAAATTGGAAACCATTTAATAATAGAAGGTAAAGAATATGAAATAAAAACATATAGAGTACACAAACAATTTGATATGGTAACATTAGATGATTATCATAATATTAATGAAGTGCTATTTTTACTAAAAAAGAATGTGTATATGACAAAGGAAGAATTGTCCTTAGAAAAAAATCAAGTGTTAGATGAAGAATTAATGAACTATCAACTCTTGACAACAGAAGGGAAAAGAGGAATAATAAAAGAAATATTCTTTGCAAGTCCAACCAACAAGATTATGAGAGTAAAATTAGAAAAAGAAGTTCTAGTTCCCTTAAATTCTCCATTAGTAAAAATAGATACCAATAAAAAAGAAATTATCATAGATGCCATGTTAGAGATGTAGGTGATAAGATGAAAATTGATATTTTAACACTATTTCCAGAAATGTTTGAAACTATATTTTCTCAATCAATTATAAAAAGAGCAATCATCGAGAAAAAAGTAGAAATTAACATTCATAACTTTAGAGATTTTTCAACAGATCCTCACCATAAAGTAGATGATACTCCTTATGGTGGAGGTAGGGGAATGGTTTTAACATGTCAACCTATTTTTGATTGTGTAGAAAAATTAAAAACAAAAGAAAGTAAAGTTATTTTGCTAACACCAGATGGAAATGTATATAAACAGCAACAAGCATACGAACTGGCAAAAGAAAAACACTTAATTTTAATATGTGGTCATTATGAAGGTTTTGATGATAGAATTCGTTCCATTTGTGACTTAGAAATAAGTATTGGAGATTATATATTAACAGGAGGAGAATTAGCCAGTATGGTAATTACTGATTCTATTGTAAGACTATTACCAGGAGTAATTGAGGAACAATCCCATCAATTAGAATCCTTTAATAATAATCTTTTAGATTATCCAACCTATACTAAACCTAGAGTATTTAAAGGTATGGAAGTACCAGCAGTGTTATTATCGGGTAATCATAAAAAAATAGAAGAATATCGAAAACTAGAAAGTATCAAAAAAACAAAGGCAAGAAGACCAGATTTATTAGAAAAGTAGGTGGAAAGATGTATCATGTTAGCAATGAACAAAAGAATATAAAAGAAGTTCAATTCAGTGAAAAAATAGTAGGTTTTCCCATGGGAAGCCCTAGAAAAACATTTACTATCAGCAAAACAAAAGTAAAAAATATTATTGTACTAAATAGTAAACTTTCCCACCCAATAGTAGCCAAGAAAGTATCGAAAGAATATCAAAAATTAGTTTCTATATTAATGGAGTTATTAACCAGTGATGATGATACAGGAGAAAGCCTAAGAGAAGCCTTAAACAGAATAGAAAAATTCCGTCAAGAAATCAAAAATAAATATCGAGATTTCCTAAAGAAAAAAGAATTAGAAGAAATGGGAAACCAATTAAAAGTATTTCAAAAGGAAGCTCAAATGAGGTTTGTAGAACTACAAAACGCTATTTATGAAATGAGTTATCAACAAGGAAAAGGAAAATAACCCAGAATAACAAAATAAAATAAAAGTATTCTAAAAAAGAAATAGGTGTGATGATGAAAGATAAGAAAAATACTAGTAAAGTATTAATAATAATTTTGATATTAGTAATAATTACATTGTTAGGGTATATTATTTATGATAAAGGAATAAGAAAAGAAGAAATAAAAGAGGAGATCAAACAAGAAGAAACAACAATAAGAAAAATAAATAAACAAGAAGAAAAAATTTTATTGAATCAAATAACAGCCTATACTACTTATTTAGCAGACTCTTATCCAATCACAGAAAATAAGCCATTAGAAAATCAAGAAGCTCTATATTTTGCTTATCAGAACTTAGAAAATAAAGATATACAATTCTCAGAAAATGATTTAGAAAAAGTATTAGAAAAATATTTTGGAAAAAATCATCCCTATATTCATGAAAATATCAACTGTTTTGTAGGAGATGGTCCATTATATGAATATGATAGCACACAAAAAATCTATATCTATCAAGATATTCATGGTCATGGAGGAAAACCATGTTATCAACCAAGTGTATATTTAGTAGATGGGAAAGTAACTTCTAACAAAAAATATAAAATAAAAACCCATATTCTATATGCTAACGGAACGGGAGATACTCTTGCTCCAAGTGAAAGATATTATACAAGTATTCATAAAGATTATGATGATTATATTCTAGGACCATATGATCAAGAACACCAAGTAACAGAAGAAGAATATCAATCAATAAAAGATCAAATTCCAATAACAACTTTTACGTTTGAAAAAGATGAAGACAACAATTATGGTTTAAAAAGTGTTACTATTGCATAATACTTACTAGTTAGAATCCTTTCTTTATGACGGATGAGAAATAAAATGTCAAAGTAAAAAAATTATAAATCTTCAGGCTAAATATATTTTATTAATAATTAGTATTTACTTCTTAAATAAATAATATTTTAAAGTGTAAATTCAATACACTATGATATAATTAAATTATTTAAATCAGAGGGGAGAGAAAATTTATGGAAGATGATTATGAAGAATTAAAAAAAGTTATATATGATATATTAGGTAGTATAAGTCCAGAATGGATAATCAAAAAAGTGGAAAGAGGAGAAGAACTTAGTAAAGAAGAAACGGAAATTGTTTTAAAATTTATTCATGATGAAACAACAAACAATAAAAAAGTTGCTAAAGAAGCACTACCAAAAAGGAGAGAAATCGGCTTTAAATTTGATACTCTTGTAGGAAAAATAGGGGGACAAAAATTTGCAGGTTTCACCCATGTTAGTGAAACAATTGGAAATTATAGAAAGGATGTAAAGTCTAATAGTAAGGAAATATTAAAAGGAATACGGATTACTTCTAATAATCAAACGCAAGAAAATATAAAAACATTAATAAAACAACATCAAGCTTCTGAAGAATATTTAGAAAGCTATGCTCATCTATTGGACACATATAAAGAAAGAATTAGCAGTGATAACCAAGATTTTGAAACACCATTTGCTCCAGAACATCAAGAGGCGATAAAACAAGCTAAAATAAAAGTTAAGGAACTAGGTACACAATATAAAAAACGTTAGTAAAAAAAAGGCATAGTATCATAATGAACTTGTCTTTTTCTTTTGTTCAAGTTATAATGTAGAAGACGTAAGGAAGGGATGTTATGAAAATAAAATATAACTTATTAAAAACAGAAAAAAATACCAAGGCAAGACTTGGTACGATTGAAACGAATTATGGAACTTATGAAACTCCAATGTTCATGCCAGTTGGTACTAGAGCAACCGTAAAATCGTTATCGAAAGAAGAATTAAAGAACGAACATGCAGGGATTATTTTATCTAATACTTATCATTTATGGCTAAGACCTGGGCCTGATGTAATAAAAAACTGTGGTGGACTTCACAAATTTATGAGTTGGGACCAACCAATATTAACAGATAGTGGTGGCTTTCAAGTATTCTCTCTTGCCAAAAACAAAAAGAAAGATATTACCGAAGAAGGAGTTCATTTTAAAAGTCATATAGATGGAAAAAATTTGTTTTTAACTCCCGAAAAATCCATTGAGATTCAAAATAAATTAGACAGTGATATTGCTATGAGTTTTGATGAATGTCCTCCTTATCCAGTAACTTATGAATATATGAAAAAATCCGTAGAAAGAACACTTCGCTGGGCCAAGAGAGGTAAAAAAGTACATAATAATCCTAATCAAGCATTATTTGGAATTATCCAAGGAGGAGAATTTAAAGATTTAAGAGAATATAGTTGTAAGGAAACAGTGAAAATGGATTTTGACGGTTACAGCATCGGTGGTACTTCCGTAGGAGAAGATAAACCAACAATGTATAAGATGGTAGAAGATGGAATACGATATTTACCAAAAGATAAAGTAAGATATTTAATGGGAGTAGGAGATCCAATAGATATTATTGAAGGAGTTATCCGTGGAGTAGATATTTTTGATTGTGTCCTACCAACGAGAATTGCAAGACATGGGCAAGCATTTACAAGATCTGGAAAAATTAATTTAAATAATGCTAAATTTAAAGAAGACTTAAATCCAATCGACGATAAATGTGATTGCTATACATGTAAAAACTATTCAAGAGCTTATATTAGACATCTAATTACAATAGGTGAAACATTAGGAGGACGATTATTATCTATTCATAACATCAGATTTTTAATTAAATTAACAGAAGAGCTAAGAGAAGCTATAAAAAACGATAATATATTAGAATATAGAAAAGAATTTTTAGCAAAATACGAAGCAAAACAGGAAAAATAAAGACACTTTCCTGTTTTTTTGATATGCTATAATATAGAAAGAAAAGAGGTAGAATATGAGAAAAATTAAAATACATGGAATCTATAAACATTTTAAAGGAAATTATTATTTAGTAGAAGAAATTGTAAAAGACAGTGAGACATTAGAAGACATGGTAGTATATAGAAAATTATATGAAGATGGAACTTGCTGGGTACGTCCATTAACAGATTTTTTAGAAGAAGTAAATCATAAAAAATATCCAAAGGTAAAACAAAAATATCGCTTTGAACTACAAGAAATAGAAAGTGTTATGGATAAATTTAAAGGAGAGTAATATGATAAAATTAATAAAAGTTAAAGAAAAAGCGAAGATAATTTAGAAAAATCTATAAAAATAAAGAAAAATGTATGGGTATGAAAACTTATTTTATAAGGAGGTAGAACAATGAAAAGATGTCCCTGGGTAAACGAAAAGAACCTACTGTATGTAAAATATCATGATGAAGAATGGGGAGTGCCTGTTTATGACGATAATAAACTATTTGAAATGTTATTACTAGAATCTTTTCAAGCAGGCCTTTCCTGGGAATGTATTTTGAATAAAAGAGAAGCGTTTAAAAAAGCATTTGATAATTTTGATTACCAAAAAATAAGTAACTATAACGAAGAAAAAATAGAAGAATTATTAAATAATAAAGATATCATAAGAAACAAAAGAAAAATAACATCAACAATTACCAATGCTAAAATATTTATGGATATAAAAAAAGAATATCAAACTTTTTCTAATTATTTATGGCACTATACTAATAATAAAATTATTTATGAATATGATAAAACAACTTCAGAATTATCAGACAAAATATCTAAGGATCTATATAAAAGAGGAATGCGCTTTGTAGGATCAACGATTATTTATTCATACTTACAAGCGATTGGTATTATTAACTCCCATAATCCGGAGTGTGATTTATATAAAAAGAATTAGAAAGGAAAATACTATGATAAAAGCTATTATCTATCAATCTAAAACAGGTCATACGAAAGAGTATGCCGAAAGTCTAAGGAAAAAATTAAAACTACCTTGTTATTCTACCGAGGAAGCAAACCAAAAATTAAAAAAACAAGAAGAGGTAATCTACCTATCTTGGATACGTGCCACATCTTTAGTAGGATATAAAAAGATAAATAAAAAATATAAAATTTGCTGTATTGGAGCAGTAGGAGCCTATCCAAAGAACAATGAATATACAAAACAACTAAAAGAGTATAATCATATAACACAAGAACTATTCTATTTACGTGGCGGAATTAACTATGAAAAATTAAATAAATTTTATCAGAAACTATTAAAACTAGTAGGAAAAGCAATCACAATGGAAAATCCTAAAGATAAAGAAATGTCTCGTTTATTTGAAAAGGGTGGAAATTTTGTAAATCCTAAACAACTAAAACCGATGATAGAATATATAAAAGAAAGAATGTGATTTAATGAATTTTATAGGCAGCAAAACAATAGAAACAAAAAGACTAATTTTACGAGCAACCAGGGAAGAAGATTTAAAAGCAATCTGGGAAATATTATGTATACCAGAAGTAAATAAATATTATTTAACATGCAAATTATCTTTTGACTGGGAAAAAGAAAAGCCTTGGCAATATAAAAAACTACAAGAAGCAAACAATAAGGACAAGTTTCAATGGAGTATTATTTTAAAAAGTAATAATGAATGTATAGGTCAAATTAGTGTGCATGAAGCTCGTGACGAAGACGAAAAAATTACAGATAAATCCATTAGAGGAATTGGCTGGTTTATCAACCCTAAATATCAAAGACAAGGACTTGCCTATGAAGCAACAACTGTTATCTTAGATTATATGTTTCATGAAGTGGAAATTGAAGAAATCAAGACAGGAGCTGCAATAGATAATAAAGCCTCATGGAAACTAATGGAAAAACTTGGATTTATTAAAGACCGGAACAATACCAAAAAGATAAAATATACATTTGTAGATAACCCGGTAGAAATATATTTATATAATATGAGTAGAGAAAATTATCAAAAAAGGTGTAACAATGAATAAAGGAAAAAAGATAGTGATACTTGCTACTGCAATTATTGTAATAGGAATAATTATCGCCATAGTAATTTATCTGAATAACTGGCCACTTCGTTTCTCAAAAGAATTAAATAGATTTTTTGGAGAGGAAAACTGGGAATACGTATCTAAGGAAACAAAAGAGAGTAGAATATTTAAAGAAAGCCGAAAAGATCCTCTAACAGATACTAAAGAACAAGTTCCAGGGCATTTTAAAAATTGGCAAATCTCAGTAAATCGTAATAATCAAGAAGAAATCTGGGAAATATCGAATCACACCTATAAAATAAATCATGATAAATATTGGCTATTAAGTTCTAAAAGATACTCTGCCAAAGAGGCCTTTATTTTAGAATTAATGAATATTGCCGAAGAAATCGTTGAAGAAAAAGTCCAAGAAGAAATAATAAATGACCTATATTCTGAAAAAGAAGCAGAATGTTTTGATATCGCATTAATGTACCACGGAGGAAATCCAGAACCTAATTTTTATAAGGAATTATATAAACAAGATTGGTTTACTGCAAGTAAAGTAAATGCTAAAGATTTTTTAGAAACAAATTTATATGACTTCTATTTGTATATTAGAATCGATGATTATAAATTAAAAAAATTAACAGAAGAAGAACAAAAAAACCTACTAGGAACAAGAGAAAGCTTAGAACAAAGATTATTAGAAGAATATAAAGAAGATGCCTCATTTGAAATCTATTTTAATAAAAATAATAAATCAGAATATATAGATGGAAATTTAGTAGAGGAGTAAGCTTTAAAAACAGAAAAAAATAGTATATAATAAGCAAGAGAAAAGAGGGATAATATGAATTTAAAATTTTTAGGAATAGGCTCAGCCTTTCAAACAAGTCTATATAATAATTGTGCTTATTTTATAGAAGATAATCAATTATTTTTAATTGACTGTGGTGAAACTGCTTTTGAACAATTACAAGAACAAGAATCATTTTCTGATATTAAAGATATTTATGTAGTATTTACTCATACTCATTCTGATCATATTGCCGGACTAGGGCAACTAGTAGATTACTGTGATAATAATTTGAATAAGAAGTTAAATATTGTAGTACCAAGCAAAGAAGAAGATACCTTAAAAGAAGACGTTGAAACACTACTAGATATTTTCACTATTTCAGAAGATAAATGTAATTTTTTATCAAGTGATGATATCAAAGGAAAGTTTAAAACTTTTCAAAGTATGGAATTTTTAAAAACTAAACATTCACCTGAACTAGAGGGAAAATGCTATTCTTTAATGTTTGAAACACCTGAGGGAAAAGTACTATATACAAGTGATTCTATCGATACGAAATATATAGAAGAATTAATAAACTCATCATTCTCAAAAATTTATGCAGATGTAACTTTATCTATACCAGTAGTTCACTTAGATTTTAATGTATTAAAAGAAATAGTACCTGAAAAAATGCGAGATAAAGTATATTGTATGCACTTCGATCAACCAAGTACGATAGAAGAAGCCAGAAAAAATGGTTTTCAGATTGCAGATACTACAGCAAAAGACATAAGTATCCTACCAAGAGAATTTGAATATGAAAAATTAGAAGATAAATTAATACTAAGTAATTGTGGAGAACTAACATTTATGCATCTAAAGAATCAAAATATCTTAGATAGTGTAAAAGAAATATATCTTCCACTAGCAGATACAAATCATTCTTCAGTTGCAAGTCTAGGAAGTCTATTAACTTATTGCTATTTCGTATTACAAAATCCTCTATATATATGCACAGAAAAAGAAGAAGTAAAAGAACATATGAAATCCTTAATAAAGTTATATGGAACACCAGAAAGTAGTGTAGAATTTAAAAATAACTTACCAAGTGAGATATTTATACAAGAACAAGCAGAGATAAAAGAGAAAATAAAAAACTAGAAAAGAAATAAAATATATTTTCAACATACCATAGGAATAAAGAAATTTTTAAAAGATTATCAAGGTGATGAAATATTAAAATGATAGGAACAAAACCAACAAAAGGAAAGTATCAAAGAAAACGTAAAAAACGAATTGTGTAAAGATAAAATAAAGTAGAAAAGAAAGTTGGTGACAACATGAAAGGACAAAACATGTACCTAGCTTTTGGTAGTGAAGTAATTTATGATGATGCCGAATTTAGTATTGAAGAAAAAGATAAAGTCGGGGTTGTGGGAGTAAATGGTGCTGGCAAGACTACCTTATTTAAAATTATTTTAAAAGAAGAAAGACTAGATGGTGGAAAAGTAATCATCAAAAATAAAAAAATAGCTTATCTTCCTCAGGAAATTAGTTTTGAAGATAAAGAAATGATAGTCCTAGACTATTTGTATAGTGCCAGACCTATTGAAAAACTGGAAAAAGAATTAAATAACATTTATGAAAAATTACCAAATGTAGGAAACAAAGAACAAACCAAATTATTAAGACGAGCAGAAAAAATACAAAGTGAACTAGATAGTCTTCATCAATATACTGCCGAAGATGAATTATTAACAATTATTGAAAATATGAAAATAGATAGTGAACTACTAGAAATGAAAGTAGGAGAGTTATCGGGCGGACAAAAATCCAAAGTAGCATTCGCTAGACTTTTATATCAAAATGCTGATATTTTGTTACTGGATGAGCCAACAAACCATCTAGATATGAAAACCAAGGACTATATCACAAACTATTTAAAAACCTATCATGGGATGGTCTTAGTAATTAGTCATGATATTGACTTTTTAAATGAAGTAATTACGAAAACCATGTTCATTAACAAAGTAACGCATAAAATCAAAATCTATAAAGGAAATTATAAAGAGTTTAAAAGATTATATGCAGACGAAATGATGCAAAAAGAGTTAAGGATTAAAGAACAGATGCGTGAAATAAAACATCTACAAGAAGTTGTAAAAAAAGCAGAACAAGCTTCCGCAACAAACCACAAATTAAAGAAAATGGGGCAATCTAGAAAGAAAATGCTAGAGAAAAAATTAGAGGAATTGGAAAGCAGAGAAGAAAAATATAAAACAGTTACGATGAAGGTAGAGCCATTAGAAAAAAGTGGTAAGACACCATTAGAAGTCAATCATCTAACGTTCCATTATCCAAATAAAAAAGATTTATATCGCAATCTTTCTTTTCAAATGGCAAGAGGAGAAAAGTTTTTAATTGTTGGAGAAAATGGAGTAGGAAAGTCAACTCTATTAAAATTAATCATGAAGCAGTTAAAACCTATTCAAGGAGAAATTGAGTACGGGTATCATGCAAGTATTGCTTACTATGCCCAGGAGTTAGAAATATTAGATGAGAATAAAACAATTTTAGAAAATATTGATAATCCTAACTATAATGACCAAGAACTACGAACTTTCCTAGGAAATTTTTTATTCTCAAACGATGATGTATTTAAAAAAGTAAATGTCCTATCTCCAGGAGAAAAAGCCAGAGTTGCCTTATGTAAGATATTAATTCAAAGAACTAACATTATTATTTTAGATGAACCAACAAATCACTTTGATCCAGAAACACAAGCAATCATTGGAGAAAATTTTAAAAATTATACAGGTACTTTAATTATGGTTAGTCATAATCCAGCATTTGTAGAACAAATAGGAGTAACCAGAATGTTAGTATTACCAGAAGGAAAAGTTGTAGAATATAAAAGAGAACTTCTACATTATTACTATTATTTAAATACGGAATTAGTATAAAACCATATTGAGAAAATATGGTTTTTTATATGAAATTTGACACGTATTTTTAAAGAATAAAAAAATGAATAAAAATATATTGACATTGTGTCAGAAAATACATATAATAAAATTGAAAACTGACACAGTGTCAGAGAAAGGAGATAATATGTCACATACTGATTTAAGAAAAGATGAGATTATTCATGCTTGTAAAGATTTATATGACAAATATCAATTTAAAGATATTACGATAAAATTAATTAGTGAACAGACTACATTTTCAAGACCATCCATCTATAATTACTTTGAAACAAAAGAAGAAATATTCCTAGCTTTATTTCAAAGAGAATACGAAGAATGGAAAGATGCAATCGATAAAATAAGAGAAGAAAATGATACTCTGACAAAAGATAAGTTTGCAAGTCTTTTAGCTCATACAATAGAAGATAGAAAAAGACTATTAAAATTATTATCCATGAATATGTATGACTTAGAAGAAAATAGTAGAATAGAGAGATTAACAGAATTTAAAAAAGCATATGGCGATGCAATTCATGCCGTAAAGCTTTGCCTAAATAAGTTCTTTAAAGAGATGACAGAAGAAGATACTATAAAATTTATTTACTCCTTTTTTCCATTCATGTTTGGTATTTATCCCTATGCAGTAGTAACAGAAAAACAACAAGAAGCAATGAAGGAAGCGGGAATAGAATATAAATATTATTCCATTTATAATATAGCCTATACAGGAATAAAAAAATTATTAGGATAAAGGAGAACATATGAAAAAAATAATTGTACCAATCATAATCATAGTCATAATAGTAATAGGAATATTGTTATACTTCACAGTAACAAACAGCAATCAAAATAATAGAAAAACAAATAAATCAAGAGAAACCATAATAGAGAATCAAGAAAATAGTGATAGAGAAAGCGAGGTGGAAACGATGCAAATAAAGGTAAGTGATAAAACGAACACAATTATCTATGAACTAAATGATAGTACCGCAGCCACCGAACTATATAATCAACTTCCACTAACAACAGAAGTAGAAAACTTTAGTTCCAATGAAAAGATTTTCTATCCACCAAATGAACTAAGCACAGAAAATACAAAAAGAGCAGATAGTAAAGGAGAAGGTGTACTTGCTTATTATGCACCCTGGGGAGATGTCGTTATGTTTTATGATTCCTTCTCTTCCGCCAGTGGCCTATATGAACTAGGAACTGTAGTCGAAGGAAGTAATCAAATAAGAAAGCTCACTGGTGAAATCACAGTAGAAAAAATAGAAAATAAATCACTATCCATTAACTTAATTGATGAAAGAATGTTAGAAAAAGCTGATTATGTAGGTTGTGTTAGTGGAAAAAAGGTAGATAAATCTGAAGTTTTTGATTATGAAATAGGGGAGTTACGTACACCTATTATTACAGAAGCACCTGTTTCTATCGAATGTAGGGTAGAGGATATTTATGAAACTTTTGGATTTGAAAACTTTATTTTAGTACCAGTACATACTTTTGTTTCTGATAAGGTATTAAATGAAAAGAAAAAAATAGATTATCAAAAATTAAAACCAGTATTGTTTGAATTTCCAACTTACCAATATTTAAAGACTGGTGAAATAATAAAACCATGTATGTTTACAAAGAATCAAACTAGATAGTAATATCTAGTTTTCTTATTAATAAAAATCGAGTATAATGAAAGAAAGTCATACTACGAAAAGTAAATAAAAAGTTGCGTTATGAAGAGAGTTTTTGTAAATAGATTGGAGTAGTTTATGTCATTAGAAAGAGCAAAAAAACATTGGAAAAAGTATGGATTAGAAGATAAGATTATAGAATTTGACACTTCTTCCGCAACGGTAGAAGAAGCAGCAAAAGCCTTAGGATGTAGTCCAGGTGAGATTGCGAAAACATTATCATTTTTAGTAGAGGGAAAGCCAATTTTAATTGTTGCAGCAGGAGATGTAAAAATAGATAATAGTAAATATAAAGCTTTTTTTCATCAGAAGGCTAAAATGATTCCTGTAGATGATGTTGAAAAAATGATTGGTCACAAAGTAGGAGGCGTTTGTCCATTTGGTATTTTAGAAGGAGTAGAAGTATATTTAGACCGGTCACTACAAAAGTATGACGTTATCTATCCTACCTGTGGCAATAGTCATAGTGCGGTAAAATTGACAATAAGAGAGTTAGAAGAGACATCTTGTTATCAAGAATGGATTAATGTTTGGAAGGAGGAATACTATGGGTGGAATTAGTGTTTTTATATTATTAAGTATTTTAATGTCTGTGTTTATAGTATTTGTAGTTGTTGCTTTGGTTATTTTTACGTATATGCTTATTAATTATATTTTTGAAAGTATTTTTCTATATGCAGTATCGAAAGCAAATCATTATAACTATCCAATTACATCTTGGATTCCGTTTTATAATAAATGTATCTTAGGAAAAGTTGCTAATAAACAAGGTTTAGGAAAGTTATTATGCGGGATAGATGTACTAGTTTTTTTACTGATTATCATTTCTTATTATGTAACTAATTTACCAGATGGTGTTAATACAATAATATTTTTCTTAATTATTATATTATTAGTTTTAAGTTTTATTTTTAATGTAGTTTTATCTCATTATATTATGAAAAAAGTAACTGAAAAGTTTGTAGATGTTTTAACTATATTAAATGTATTAACATTGGGATTTTCAAGAAGTATTATTTTATTTATTATTAGAAATCAAAAGAAATTGAAGTAGGTGTTTTATGTCAAAGAAGTTAATATCTGCTACTGTATTAATCATTGTAGCCGAAGTGTTATCGTTATCTAGAATGTATTTTACAGAAGGTGCAACTAATTTTTCAAAGCTTTTATCTGGTCTCTTATTAGGTCTTTCTGTAGGAATGGAAATGATAGGTGTAGTTTTATTGTTTATATGTATTGCAACATATGATAAGAAAAAATAAGACTATGATTTTGTTGTAAGTATGGATTGTTTATGAAAAAATTAATAATATAAAAATTAGGGAGGAAAAATAATGAAACTAGCTTTAGCATCACAAGGTTTTACAACAGATGAAATTGCTAAAAAGATAGAAGAATTAGTAGAAAAAATAAATATTGCGATGATTAATGAGGCTTATGTAGGGTTAGACGGAACATGAGATAAAAGATGGTTAATCAGAGAGTTAGCAAACATAGAAAAATATATTGGTGGAACGATTGGTTTTATAAATTTTAGGGCTTATGATAAAGAAGAAATAAAAAAACATTTTCAAAGAGCAGATTTAATTTACATTGTTGGAAGTCGTCAACATATATTAGAAAAATTATTTAGACAAACGGATACGATAGATATTCTAAAACAAATAGCTAGTAAAAAAGTAATCATGGGAACATCCGCAAGTTCTATTGTTTTAAGAAGGAAAATAATGAGTATAGATTTCTGGAAAGAGAGATATCCAAAATGCATGAAGAATTAAATTTTGTAAACTTTAATAGGATACCCCTTTATATGCGATTACGGATACACAAATGGTAGTTTATCATGATGGAAAGTTAGAATTTGTTGGAGGAACTCCCGAAATATTTGGAGAAAAGAAAATATAGATTTCTATGCTATAATCAAAAAGATAGGAGGTCGAGTATGAGTATTGAAGAAGAAATATTTAGAAAAAGAAGCATAAAGAAAGATGCTCTAATCTCTTATGGTTTTAAAAAGAAAGGATCTTACTATATTTATTCTAAGGAGTTTATGAATCATAGTTTTAAAGCAGAGATAAAAGTGGATGAGGTAAGTATAGTTACTGGAAAAGTATATGATTTAGATATGGAGGAAGAATATACGAACTTTCGTATAGATGATGTAGTAGGAGATTTTGCCAATACTGTAAAAGAAGAGTATCAAAATATTTTACAAGATATTGCTATTCATTGTTTTACAGAAGAAGACTTTATGTTTAATCAATCTAATCGCATTTCTATAAAAATAAAAGAAAAATATCAGGTACATCCAGAATTTTTATGGGAGAAGTTTCCTGACCATGGAGTCTTTCGAAATAAAAAAAGCAATAAATGGTTTGCTATTATTATGAATTTGGATAAGAGTAAACTTCAAAAAGAAAAAACTGGATTAGTCGAAGTGTTAAATGTAAAACTAGATGATAAAGTAGAAGCGTATATACAAAGAGAAGGTATCTATCCAGCCTATCATTTAAGTAAAAAGAACTGGGTATCTATTATTTTAGATGATACTTTAACGGATGATGAAGTCATGAGGTTAATTTCTATTAGTTATGATTTATCTGATGTAGTTGGAGATTGGATTATTCCGGCAAATCCCTATTATTATGATATGATTAGCACTTTTGAAAAAACAGATACAACGTATTGGAAGCAACCAAGTAGTATTCAAATAGGAGATATGGTCTATATTTATATGGCAAAACCTTATTCAGCAATACTGTTTCAATGTCAAGTAGTAGAGATTAATATTCCAGACAATGTTAAAACTAAGGATCATTCCATATCTTATGATATGAAATTAAAATTACTAAAAAAATATGATAAAGAGGAATGGCCATTAGAAAAGTTGAAAGAATATGGTGTAAAGTCCATTCGGAGTCCAAGAAGATTACCTAAGATACTAAGTGAAAAGTTAAGGTAGTAGTAAGAAATTAGGTGGATATTAGATTATGTATGTAAATAAAGAAAAAAGAGCATTTAAAGGTAAGAGTTTACTAGAAAAGGTAGAAAATTATACTGTAGTAGATATTGAGACTACTTCACTAGATGCAGTTTTTGGTGAGATTTTGGAGATTAGTGCTATTAAAGTACGAAATAGAAAAGAAGTAGACAATTTTTCTGAAATTATTAAAGTGAATCATGAAATTGGCTGGCCTACAACGAATTTAACTGGTATTACTACTAAATTGGTAGAAGAAGAGGGAAAAGATTTACTTTATGTATTACTTGACTTTAAAGATTTTCTGGGAGATGATATTATCGTAGGACATAATGTTAACTTTGATATCAATTTTTTATATGATACTATTAGGGAACAATTAGGAGATTATTTAACGAATGATTATATTGATACATTAAGAATTTCAAGAAGAGTGTTAAAAGAGTTATCTCATCATAGATTAGATGATTTAATTGATTATTTTGGATTAAAGCAACGAAGAGAACATAGAGCATTAAATGATTGTGTGTTAACAAATCAGGTGTATTTAAAATTATGTCAGTATGAATTCTAAAAAGGTAGGATAGTATTATGAAAAATAACTTTGGAGCAATATATCAACTTTTTGTAGCAATACCAGTTACTATATTTTTAATTATTTTCTTTTATTATGGGGAGTTTATGGCAAGATTACTATTAACACCATTTATTGTATGTGCTATTGCTACATTATTTAAGAGTATTTTTACATTAAAAGGAAATGTAAAATGGTCAGAGTATTGTAATAGAGTATATATCATTAGTGTCTTGGTCTATGTTTTAGGATTTTTTGTAGCATTTTGGTATCTTGCTATTAAGAATCAGATATATTCACTTATGATAATATTATTTGTTGTCTCGGTAATAATTATTGTTGCTATTAGACATCGTTTCTTTAAAAAGAGAGAGTCTAAAGAAGAAATGGCAAAAGAAAATAAACGATTTTTAATAAAAACAAGATTAAAAAGAAAGTTAGGACGTCTTGCAAGACCAATTGTATTTTCTTTGATATTAGTTTTAGGTGTTGTCTTATTATGTCTTGGTGTTTTCCACTGGTTAGCGGTAAAAGAAGAAACAAAAGATTATAAAGAAGTATTGGGTCACTTTATGAATGCTAGTATTTATAGACAAGATGAAGATGGAACAACTTACGCCCTTACGTATTACTATATTGTTGATGGAGAAGAATATCAAATTACTACTTCTTATGGAACGGGAATGGTACCTAAAAAAGATAGTACAAGAACAATTATCTATAATTCTGATAATCCAGAGGAAGCAAGAATTACTGGAGGAGAGAGTTTTGTTATACTTTTGTTAGTTGGTTTTATGTTTACAGTAATACCTGTATTGTTTTTAATAGAGACATTTAATAAAAATAAGAAGGATAAGAAGCCATCTAGATTTAGTTTTTTTGCCTTTGGTATGGGAGTATTTTTATTTACTTTGTGTTATGGTATTTTGTATATGATGACAGGAACATTCTCTTTTATTCAAATGTTTCAAATGTATGGAATAGGATTCTTACTTGGAGCTTTTGTATTAATCATATTAATGCTTGTTGGAGTATATTTTATGGTAATGAGTGTGTATCAAGCGATTACTTATAAGGAGGAATCATTATAAAAATAAACAGGACTTTTATTTTAATCCTGTTTGTTTTTTTCTCCCCAGATACATAATTGATCTAGTACGGGCATTAGTGATTTTCCCTTTTTAGATAGAAAATATTCTACTTTCGGAGGAATTTCAGAATATTCTTTTCTAATAATTAGACCTGATTTTTCTAGTTCTTTTAAATTGTTTGTCAAAGTTTTAAAGGATATGGGATCTAAAAATCGTTTTAATTCATTGTAACGAAAAGGGCCATAAAATGCTAAAGAATACATAATTGGTAATTTATATTTTCCAGAAATTAAGGACATACTATATGCAAATCCTGTTTCTTCAAAATTCATTTTTTCTTCTATACATGGTTTCATTTTGCACTCTCCTTTAAGTAAGTACTATTCAAATGTATTGTAACAAAGTATAATAAAAATGTAAAATAACAAAGAAAGGATGAGAATGTGAAAGTGATTAATTTAAAAGATTATGAAGAAATAGTTAAAGCTGGAAATCTTTATTTAGAAGGTTGTAGAAAAGGAGATAGTTCTATCATGAAGCCTGCTTTTCATGAGAATGCTACTATCAATGGTGATCCTATTCAAACTTTATTTGATGGTGCTGATGATGCAGGATCAACTGACTCTACTGGTAGAGTAGATGTTTTAGATGTTGTTAATGATATTGCAGTTATCAGAATTACTATGGAAAATTATTTTGGTGCCGATTACATAGATTTACATATGTTAAAGAAATTTGAAGATGGATGGAAAATTATAGCAAAAGTATTTACGGATAATAAATAATAGATTATGCTAAAATAAGGAGGAATATTTATGAGAAAAAATATTAAAACAACAGAAGCAATCTTTCCAATGCCTGTGTTGATGATTGCTACTTATAATGAAGATGGTACTATTGATGTAATGAATGCAGCTTGGGGAACTATGTTAGAGAGAAATGAGGTTATTCTGAATTTAACTGAGACCCATAAGACAGTACAAAATATAAAGAAGAGAAAAGCTTTTACTGTAAGTATTGCGGATAGTGATCATGTAGTAGAAGCAGATTATTTTGGAGTAGTATCAGGAAATAATACACCGAATAAATTTGAAAATAGTGGATTAACTGCTACGAAATCTGATCTTGTTGATGCTCCAATTATCAATGAATTTCCAATTTGTATGGAATGTGAATTTATAGAATATCAAGATGACGAATATGGATGTGGAGTGATAGGAAAAATTGTTAATGTTAGTGTCGATGAAAAGACAATGACTGATGATAAAGTAGATATTGAAAAAGTAAATGCTATTGCGTTTGATCCATATACACATGGATATTATAAAGTGACTGAACGAGTAGGAGAAGCATTTAAAGACGGATTAAAATTAAAAAAATAAGAGTGAGATACTCTCTTTTTCTATTTTATAAAAAGATGATTTATCATTGTTAAAAGAAAGTTTGTAACTTTCATGATAAAATGGTAGTGTAAAAATTGTTACTTCTATATACTGAATCAGAGATGATAAGATGAAATTAAAATATACTATCTTACTATTTATTTTTGGTAAATTATATTATAATGATACTAAAGATTAGGAAAGCAGGAAAGTTATGGATAATAAGCAAAAGGAAAAAAATCAAAAGTTAGATAATTATATGGTAGAAGGTATTCCATTTGGAATGTGTTTTGGTGTTTCTATAGGAGTGGTAGTAGGGATATTTTTAGATAATGTTCCTGTTTGTATTACGTTTGGTATTGCGATAGGAATGACTGTAGGTATGGGAATTGGTTCCTTGATAAAAAAAGATAAGTATAAAAGTAAATAATACGACAAGAAATTATGGTTCACAAAGAAAGTTATGAAAGTATATATTTATAGATAAGTCCCAAAAAGATTTATCTATTTTTTTCTAAAATTTTCCACTTCACAAGAACAAATGTTCGTGATAGAATGTAAATGGTGATGAGATGGAAAAAGTTTATATTTGTATTGATTTAAAGAGTTTTTATGCATCTGTAGAATGTGTAGAAAGAGGATTAGATCCGTTAAAAACTAATTTAGCAGTAGCAGATTCTACTAGAACAGAAAAAACAATCTGTCTAGCAATTAGTCCTTCCTTAAAACAATATGGTATTGGAGGAAGAGCTAGATTATTTGAATTATTACAATTAGTAAAAGAGGTGAATAAAAGGCGAAAAGAAGAAAACAATGGTAGAAAATTTTTAGGAAAATCTATTAATGATGATGAATTAAAGCGTGATAAAACAAAAGAATTAGATTTGATTATTGCTCCTCCTAGAATGTCTCATTATATTAACTTTTCGGCTAAGATATATAATATTTATTTAAGGTATATGGCAAAAGAAGATATCGTTGTTTATTCCATTGATGAAGTGTTTGCAGATATTACTAAATATTTAAAATATAATCATACTACACCAAAACAGTTTGTAACCAAGATATTAAAAGACGTAGTAAAAGAAACAGGAATTACAGCAACAGCTGGAATTGGGACTAATCTTTTTTTAGCAAAAGTAGCAATGGATGTAGTTGCAAAACACGCGAAAGCAGATGAATATGGAGTAAGAATTGCCGAGTTGGATGAAATAACATATAAAAAAACATTATGGGATTATCGTCCAATTACAGATATTTGGAGAATAGGGAAAGGAATTGCTAGTAGACTAGAACAGAATCATATATATACTTTAGGAGATATTGCAAGGTGTTCTATAGAAAATGAAGAATTATTATATAAATTATTTGGTGTGAATGCCGAGTTATTAATTGATCATGCCTGGGGAATAGAACCATGTACGATAGAGTCTATTAAATCCTATAAGCCGTTAGCAAAAAGTATTAGCACAGGACAGGTTCTGCCATCTCCCTATTCCTATCTAAAAGCAAAATTAATTGTGCGAGAAATGTCTGAGTTACTAGCTTTAAGTTTGGTAGAAAAACATTTGATAACGGACCAATTAGTATTAACGGTAGGATATGATATTTCAAATGTTACAGAAGATTATCAAGGAGAAGTAAAGATGGATTTTTATGGCAGAAAAATACCAAAACATGCTCATGGCAGTATTCATTTAAAAGAAAAAACGTCTTCTTCTAGAAAAATCATGGATGCGGCAACTAAATTATTTGAACAAATTATAAATTCAGATTTACTAGTGAAAAGAATTAATATTAGTGCAGTAGGATTAATGTCAGTAGAAAAAGAAAAGATGATTTTAAAGTATGAACAGTTAGATATATTTACAAATCCGGATACACTACATATAGAAGAAACAACAAGAAAGCAAGAAGAAAGAAGGGAGAATCTGTTACAACAAGCAGTGTTAAATATTAAAGAAAAGTATGGGAAAAACGCTATTCTTCGAGGAATGAATTTAGAAACTGGTGCAACTACTATGGAAAGAAACAAACAAATTGGAGGTCATCATGAATAAGTATGAAGATATCATGAATTTATCAAGACCTAAATCAAAGCATCCATCTATGTCTTTAAATAATCGTTCTTTCCAATTTGCTCCATTTTCTGCACTAACAGGATATGATGAAAAAATAAAAGAAGCAGGAAAAATAACAAAACAAAAAAAAGAATTAGCAGATGATAAAAAGGAAGTAATTAACAATCAATTACTATGGTTAGATAATCATAAAGAAATAGAAGTTAAAATTACGTATTTTGTAAAAGATAAGAAAAAAATGGAAGGTAGCTATAAAAAAATTAATACAACAATAAAAAGAATAGATATTATAGAAAAAGAAATTATACTTTTTTCTAACGAAAGAATAAAAATAGATAATGTTGTAAAACTAGAATTTCTGCCGTATAATAACTATGTAAAATAGAAAGAGGTTAGAGTATGGAAAAGGAGTATCAAAAGGCAGTAGAAGAAATATATAAAGAATTAAATACATCAGACAATGGACTTAGTAATATAGAAGCTAAAAAAAGAAGTAAAACAGAAGGATTAAATGAATTGATTGATAAAAACAAAAGAACAAAATTAGAAATATTTTTAAATCAATTTAAAGGTATGATGATTATTCTTTTATTAGTAGTAGGATTTTTATCTTTAATATATGCCATAATAACAGATGGGAATTTTCTAGAGCCAATCGTAATTCTTGGTACATCATTAGTAAATTGTATTATGGGATATTTGCAAGAATCCAAAGCAGAAGATGCTACCAATAAATTAAAAAAATATACTGCAAATTATATTACAGTAAAAAGAGATGGCGTAACCAAAGAAATAAATGCTAGATATTTAGTTCCAGGTGACTATATTATTTTAGAAGCCGGCGATAAAATACCCGCTGATGCTAGAATCACAAAAAGCTATTTTGCAAAAACAGATGAATCTATTCTAACCGGAGAAAGTCAAAATGTAGATAAAATAGAAGATGTGATTGAAAAAGAATCTCTATTAGCAGAAACATATAACATGGTTTATGCTGGAACAATATTAACTGCCGGAAAAATAGAGGCTGTTGTAGTAAATACGGGAATGAAAACAGAATTAGGAAAAATTGCAGGAGCTCTAGATACCAAAGAAGAACCAATTACACCACTGCAAATGAAAGTGAAAAAGGTAACCAAATTTATTACTGGAGTAGCAGGTGTTTTAGTAGTATTTGTTCTGGTGTATGGACTAGTCAATAATTATCCGATATTAAATTTAATCATGCTTATGATTTCTATGATTGTAGCAAGTGTCCCAGAAAGTCTAACCATTGCCATTACAGCTACATTATCTATTGGAGTATCCCAAATGGCCAAGAAAAAATCTATTGTAAGAAATTTGGCAGCCATAGAAACCTTAGGAGCAACACAAGTAATTTGTACAGATAAGACAGGTACATTAACAGAAAATAAAATGAAAATGACCAAGATATATACCAACGGTCAGAATCTACCATTAGAAGATTTAAAAGACAATCAAACATTAATTGATATTATGGATAATTCTAATTCGGCAACATTAAATGAAGATGGCTTATATTCGGGAGATGCTATGGACGTTGCAATTAAAAATTATTTAAAAGAAAACAAATTGAAAACAACGCCAGTAAAAAAAATAACAGAATTACCATTTGATTCCAACCGTAAAATGATGAGTGCTGTTTATAAAAAAGATGAAGAAACTTATCTATATATTAAAGGTGGTTTAGAATCCATTATAAAAAGAAGTAAATCCATTTTAAAGAACGGTAAAATAGTAAAGCTTACGAAAGAAGACATAAAAGATTTTGAGGATAAAGAAGCCTCAATGTCAGAAGAATCATTAAAAGTACTAGCTTTTGCTTATAAAAAGATAGAGCACAAAATAGTAGAAGAAGAGGATTACTTTAAAGAAGAAAGTGATTTAATCTTAGTGGGACTAGCAGGATTTAAAGATCCAATTAGAAAAAACATAAAAGAATCTATTGATAAATGTAAAGAAGCAGGAATTAGAGTAGTGATGTTAACAGGGGATAATTTAGAAACAGCAACGGCGATTGCTAAAGAAGCAGGAATTTGCACAACTGAAGAAGAATGCGTAAATGCCTCTGAGTTATCAGAAAAAGAATTGAATAAAAACATTAATAAATACAATGTATATGCTAGAGTAAGCCCAGAAGTAAAATTACAAATTGTAAAAGCCTTCCAAAAGCAACATAAGGTTGTTGCAATGACAGGAGACGGAGTAAACGATGCCCCAGCAATCAAACTAGCAAACGTTGGTGTAGGAATGGGAAAAACAGGTACTGATGTTACCAAAGATGTATCAGATATTATCCTATTAAATGATAGCTTTGAAACAATTACTACTGCAGTATCAGAAGGAAGAAGAATCTATAATAATGTAATTGCGAATATTTTATATAACTTATCTAGTAACTTTACAGAAATATTGATTATTATTTTCGGTATGTTTACAGGAACCACGATTATATCAGCGATTCATGTTTTATATATTGACCTAGTAGCAGATACAGTTCCATCGATTGCCTTAGCCTATGAAGGATCATCCAAAAACATTATGAAAGAAAAGCCATATGGTCTAGATAAAAAAATATTTACCAAGTTTTTCCTAGCATTTTTAATTTTATCTGTTATCTTAGAAACCATAATTAGTATTTTTATATTCTATTTTTTCCAACCATTAGGACATGAAGCTGCCTCAACTTTAGCTTTACTTAGTGTAGTATTAAATGAATTTGTATTTGCTTACAATTGTCGTTCACTAAAAGAACAAATTCATAAACGTGGACTATTTAGTAATAAGCCATTAAATATCGGAATATTTGCCCTAGTTTTAGTACAAATATTAGTATTTTTTAGTCCAATAGGAAAAATCTTTGGTTTGACAATTGTTACCATATCACAATTCTTATTTGTATTTATAGTAAACATTATATCTTTAATAATAATTGAACTGCTAAAACCATGGATAGTAAAACAATTTCAAGATGAATAAAAGTTAGAAACCTACACCTTATCGGAAATAAAACAACAATCATTAATTATTCAAGTAGTAACAAAGTAAGAGATAAATTATCAAAATTAAATGTAAAGATTATAGGAACGGATAAGGAAATGTTTGAGGAGGAAGAGGACAACAAAAATTATAGTGGAATAAGTATGAACATAATAACAGTATGTGGAAGTTTAAAATATAAAAATCAAATTATGAAAATAAAAGAAGAAAATGCTTTACGTGTAATTTGTATGTTAAGCATTGTTTGTCCAACTAAGCAAATAGAAGAATATACTAAAGAAGAAATAGAATTTGCAAAAATTCTAAATAAAGAAAAAGGAGAAATGAAAAATTATGAGTTTAACAATTAATATATATTATACAGGAGAAAATAGAAGTGCTAAAAAATTTGCTGAAGAAATGGTAGCTAGTGGAGTTGTAGAAAGAGTAAGAGGTGAAAAAGGAAATTTAAAATACGAATATTTCTTTCCAATGGATGATCCTGAAACAGTTCTATTAATCGATAGATGGTAAAACAAAGAAGCTCTAGATAGGCATCACAAATCAAAAATGATGCAAGAAATTGCAAAACTTAGAGATAAATACCATCTACATATGAAAGTAGAACAATTCGTTGAAAACAAATAAATAAAAACTAAAAAATCTATCTTAATAAGATAGATTTTTATTATATATTGACAACTGTTACATACTGTTATATACTGTTATACAAACACAGGTGATTAGGGGTGAAAGGATGAAAATAATAATTAGTAATAATAGTTATACACCGATTTTTGAACAAATAAAAAATACAATCATTAATCAAATACTCTCGGATGAATTAACAGAAGACGAACCATTGCCATCCATTCGATCATTAGCCCAGGATTTAAGAATCAGTGTAATGACTGTTAAAAAGGCCTATGATGAATTAGAAAATGAAGGATATATTATTACCAAACAAGGAAAAGGTAGCTTTGTCGCTCCCAAAAATACGGAGCTATCAAAAGAACAAAAACAAAAAGAAATAGAAGACTACATTTTAAAAATTGTAGATATTTCAAAAAAATACAATATTTCAAAAGACGAAATAATAGAAACATTTGATTATATATATAGGAGTGAAGAGGATGAATAATATCATAGAAGTAAAGAACTTAGTAAAAAAATATAAAGATGGTTTTAAACTAGGACCAATGGATATAAAAATTCCGTCTGGTATGATTATAGGTATGATTGGTGAAAATGGAGCCGGAAAAACAACATTTATAAAATCAATATTAAAAATAGTAAAACCCAACCAAGGTAATATCAAAATCTTTGGTAAAGATATCAATCAAGAGGAAGAAAAAATAAAAGAAGATATCGGGGTTGTATTAGATGATATGTTTTTTCCAGAAATATTAAATGCAAACGATATCAATAGTTCGATGAAAGCTATATATAAAACCTGGGATGAAGATTTATTTTATAACTATTTAAAAGAGTTTGACTTGCCAAGAAATAAGGCAATCAAATCTCTATCAAAAGGAATGAGAAAAAAATTAGAAATTATTACGGCTTTATCTCATAAACCAAAGTTATTAATCTTAGATGAACCAACGAGTGGACTAGATCCAGTAGTAAGAACAGAAATACTAGATTTATTTTTAAAGTTTATTCAAGATGAAGATCACACTATTTTATTATCTACTCATATTACAACGGACTTAGAACACGTAGCTGATAAAATCATCTTTATAGATAAAGGGAAGAAAATACTAGACGACGATAAAGACAATATTATTGATAACTATGCAATATTAAAATGTGATACTAAAGATTTCGATAAAATAGAAAAAGAAGATATCATTCGTTATAAAAAGAATAAATATAACTATGATATCTTAGTATCCAACAAAGCAAAAATAAAGAAAAAGTATAGAGACTTTATCTTAGATAAAATAACCTTAGAAGATTTAATGGTAATCATGATAAAGGGGGAAAAATAATGATAGGTTTAGTAAAAAAAGATTTATTAGTCATAAAATCAAATCTAAAAATCATATTAGCGGTATTAGTAGCATTATTATTGCTAATATCACAAGAAGGGGGAAGTAGTGCAATTTTTATCTTACCAATTATAGGGGTAATGATGTTTATTTCAACATTCAGTTATGATGAATTCAACAACTGGAATAGCTATGTCGTAACACTACCAAATGGCAGAAGGAATGCTATTATAGCTAAATATATCGCAACAATCATAATCATAGTAATATTATCTTTAGTATCCATCATTACAACAACAGGTTTCAACTATATAATGAATGGTACAATCAATATGACAGAAACAACCACCGCACTTCTTGGCACCATATTATCTACTTCTATATTAGTAGCTCTTCTTTATCCTATTATGATTCAGTATGGAGCACTAAACGGAAGGATTATTATTTTTATTGTAGTAATTGGAATCGGAGTAATAGGAGCTATTTTATCTAAATATGTAGATGTAAATAATTTAATCAATCAAATAAATAGTCTAGAATCCTACGGAAGTATACTAGTTCCTATTATTTCCATAATCTTACTTGGAATATCATATTTTATTTCAAAAAAACTATTCCAAAAGAAAGAATTTTAAACAAAAGAGCCCAACAGAGCTCTTTTTAATATATTATATTTTTCAAAATAGATAGTAAAAAAACTAGCAAATAATACTTGTTATAATATTATGTAAATAATTTTTAATGATATTTATGTGACTTTCTAAGTTTTTACAAGTAGTTTTTGCAATTTTTTAAAAAAGTTTTGATTTTAACTAAAATTGTAATTTAATTCATGACTAAAACACCAAAACTATCTATTTTTTTAAAATTTGGTGTTGA
>DVGU01000044.1 GCA_018712565.1 Candidatus Faecimonas gallistercoris | reverse complement strand
TTCACAATATCTTTAGCATTATCCTTAGCTTCTTCTAAAGTATCCGTATGACGAATACAATCACTAAAACCAACAATAGCATTTAATGGAGTTCGAATCTCATGAGACATACTAGACAAAAAATCAGTCTTAGCCTGATTAGCCTTATCAGCTTGTTCTTTAGCAAGTTGTAATTGTTCTATTATTTTAATATCAGGATTCTCTATTGTAAAATAAGTTAAAATTGTAATAAAAGTAGCGGCAGCAGTAACTAATAAATATTGGGGATAAGAAGATTGAATAACTGCAGCACCTCCTGCAACAAAAACAAATGCGAAAACAGGAATATAACGTCTATCACGAATACCTTTAACATTCAAAGAAATAAAAATCAACCAACTAATAATGCATATAGCAGCAAATGTATAACTAATAATAGCTGACCAACCATAAGTATACATGATTTTCCCATCTCCATATACATTTAAAGGAACAATCATAATAATTACACTAGCAATAACAAAAATAATTAAAAATCTATAAAACCACTTTTTGAAAAATAAATACGTCGTGGATGTTTGATCAATAAAAACATTACTTTTACTTTTATTAAATGAAATAACAAAAATATAATAAGTAAAAGTAGCCACCCAGGCAATAATACAAACCAAATATAACTTTCCAAATAAATTTGTAATTATCCAAGATGGATGTATTAATCCAATAGAAACGCTAATACAATCAAAAATCAAAGTAATAAAAATTATAACTATCAATGAACTATAAATTCTGTTTTCTAAAGTATTCATTTTCTTTTTACAAAAATAAGCTACTCCAATTAATACAATATAAAAAATACTTGCAATTTGAAAAAATAAACTAGTTATACTAGACATAATACCACTCCTACCTTTACTAATTATAATACAAAAACAAACAAAAACAAATAATAATTATCTATTATTTGTCTTCTTCTTAGTATATTTTAGCTGAAATTCTCTTTCACATTCTAATCCATGTACAGAACTTATATTAGGAATAATAGAATATACATCATCCTTATGAATAGTACCTGTTTGACATATTTTTTCTAACTCATCAACTATATAAGCACCATCATCCAATGCTTTTTCATACAGATCAATAAATGATTCAGTCGATATAATACTACCATCAGTTGGATTAAGCCACTCCTCATGATTCAAATTTAAACTTGGTAATACACCATCATAATCTCTATGGTAAGAAAAAGATTTTGATCCTTTAGTAATTGGATCTATAGCATCAAACAATACCCTTTTTATACCTGTTTTATCATATTTCATTACTCTCATAAACAAAGCTAATTGTAAAAAGGCATCATCAAATATTTTACCTCCACCTACAATTCCATATGTACTTCTTAAACTATCATCAATAGTTTTAATTAACTCATCACTAATCAACGATTTATCTATTTCAAAATCTTTATACACCTTATAATTCTTTGCATTTTTATTCTCATATTTATCCATCATATAAATATCAAGCAAATTTTCTAAAATTCCATGATACCAAGTTTTATATTCAGGATTTTTAGTATGGTCACCTGCATAATAAATAATTTGAGGATGTGTATAAGCATCAAGCAAATGATGCATTACATATCCTGGGCCAATAAATAACCTAACATCCTCTTGTTCTAAACTTCCTGATTCTTCCGCATTTTTTAAATAATTATAAACAAATTCTTGAAATTTATGTTCTTGTAACTGAACTGATCTTTCAACGTTTTCATCTAAAGCTTTTTTACTAACCTTTTTATAAAAATCATGATAAATCAAAAAATCGTGGCCTTGTACAAAAATATTATACTTATCATAATTTGGAAATGATTCAAGTGTTTTCTGATCTAATTTTTCTTTTAAATTCTTATAAAATATATCATGTGTCTTTGGACCTGGCATAAAAATCACCTTTAAACTTTAACTTTCTTACTAATAATTGGAGTTGGTAAATCAATCTTCTTTACTTTTTGTAAAGAGGAACTATCCATCACTCCAGGAGAAATATCATAATTTTCTTTCTCTGAATATTCTGGATATTGAGTAGTCAATCCTTCATATATAATATGATCCTTTAAAGCACCATAAAAATCGAATGGTCTAATATTTTTAGGATTTTTACCATCAAAAATATTAATACCACTATCCTGTAAAACAGTAGCTACCCATTGAGAACAAAAAAAACTATTTTTGGGAGCAACCCCTCTACCACAAAAAAGCATACTTGCTAATCCAAGATAATTAAAACTATAGTCATCTCGATGAACCCAGTAATAATCCATTAATGATGATAATTTATTGTATTGCTCCTCAGTTATTTTCAACTCCATAACGGCTATTTTACTAACATCTGGTTTTAATGCAAACATTCCAGTTCTAATATCCTCTTTAATAAATCCAGAATTAAAAGGATTATCCATCTCTTTTCGAGCCAAAGACATCATATTACCTAATTTACTATCTCTAGATAAAGAAATATGTGAATAAGTATCTCCGGCATATCTATTCCAAAACTTCATAGCAGCTCTAAATTTAATCATTTTGCCAGGAATAGTATCTGTATAACTCGCAACAATCTCAATCTTCTTATCTGCCATTTTTCTAATCCCCTTTAATTTTTTATCCTATTTTTTCATAGTTTGAACTTTTTCTTTCTCATTCATATTATAAATACCTTGTTTTGTATAAACATTACCACCAACATATAATGATGAATTTAAAAAATCCACATTATCAATCTGTTCCATATGAATATCTCCAGTAACTACATCTAAATTACTTAAACCATCCGTATTTTTACCAGTAGATATATAAAGATCACCCATAACAACTTTTAATGAACTAACATTACTAAAATCATGTAACTTTTTTAAATCTGCATTTCCCCATACTAACATTAAAGTTTTCATTCGATCTAAAGAAACCGAACCATTATATTGAAAATCATCCACAAAGAATGGATAACATCTAGGTGAATCAACAAATGTTACAAAATCACCTGTAATAAATTCAGGATTAACATTCAACACCTGTGATAAAATTTTTTCTCTTCTCTTGATATCATAATCTTCTTGATACAATGCTTTCAATCCTGTTATAAAAGTCATAGGTAACAAAAGTGATTTCTTTATTTTATCAGCTCTTTTAAATGATGATTTATTAATTTCATTCACCAATCTACATTCTTTTTCCATTAACTTTTTTAACTTTTCCCCATTTAATTTTTTGTCATTAGCTAATATGATAATATTACTTAACATTTCATTATCCATATCTATCCCCCTCAATTTGCCACATATTATAACACATTTGTTTTAAAATATCAAGATTAACAAAAAAGCAGTACCCAAAACAAGACACTAAGTCTTTAAAAGTACTGCTTTATAATTAATTATTAGTTGTATAGAAGTCCTCACCATAAGAACTCACCTCTTGACACATACTAGTTTACACAATGCAAAGAAAAAAGACAAGACCTTAATTTACATTTTGTGCTATTTTTCCCTATTTCATCAACACTCACTTTAGCACATTTAGTTATTATATTTATATCTACTTTATTTTCTATTATCTCTTCTACACTTGAAAGTATAAATCTTCGTTTACCCTTTTTACTTCTTCACCATCCAAAAAAACTATCACAAAATGATTTTATCAATCCCTTTTAACTATTACTATTATTTTCTTGACACTTCTTTATAAAATCTAAATCTAATTTTGTATATTTTGAAATAGTATTTACATCTAACCCTTGTTCCAACATGGAAAGAACTATTCTTTCTTTTTCTAATTTAGCTTGTTCTAATCCCTGTTCTAAACCTTTCTCCAAGCCTTGTTCTAAACCTTGTTTTAAGCCTTGCTCTATGCCCTTTTCCATGCCTTTCTTCATTCCTTCTTTTAAGCCTTTTTCTATCATCTCTTCTCGAATAGAATTCTCTATCTTTCTATTATCTTCTTCTACACTCATATATACATGAAAATCTGGATCTTCGTTTACTCT
>DVGU01000043.1 GCA_018712565.1 Candidatus Faecimonas gallistercoris | reverse complement strand
ATTTAGGATTTATGTCTTATGCAGATATTTGTTATCAACATGAATTGAAAAGTAAAGAAAACGACTATAATTATTGTGTAGAACATTTTCCTGAATTAAAAAGTGAACTACAGAAATATTTAAAAGTCGTTAGAGAATATAATAAATATCAGAATAAAAAAATATAAAATTACTTGTAAAATATAAAAAAATTATGTAAACTATTGGTAGTTGGGAGAGTGAGTTCTGATGTTAAGGACTTGTTTAATCAATTATATCAATTTAAAAAGCAGTACTTTTTAGGGGTTGTTGCCCTTTCTAAGTATTGCTTTTTTGTTAATTTTGATATTTTAAAACAAATATGTTATAATATGTGGCAAATTAAGGGGGAAATATGATGAGAAAATTAACTCATGAAGAAGAAAAGTTAAGAAAATTATATTTAAGAGATTTAGCGAGTGGAAAGATACAAGGTCCACCAACTGGTAAAGCTAGTATTGATATGCCTTGGCTTGCAGGATATCCTGAAGAAGCAATTACAGATGATTTAGAAGTTAAAACAATTTATGAGTATTTGTATGACTCTATTAGTGATGAACCTGATTGTGTGTTAATCAATTACTTTGGACGTGAAATTACTGCTGGTGAAATATTAGAAGAGATTGATAAGACGGCAGATTATTTAAAAAAATTAGGTGTTAAATCAGGGGATAGAGTAGCCTTGGGACTTGCAGGTATGCCAGAAGCTATTTACTGTATTTATGCATTAAATAAGCTTGGTGCTATTGCAGTTAATGTAGATCCTAGATCTAATGTTGATGTGTTGGAAAAAGATATGAGGAGAAGTTATTCTAAATATTATATAGGGCTTGATTCTACTACATCTAATATTCAAGTCGTACAAAATCATTATCATTTAAAGGATGTTGCAATTTTATCCCCGTTGAGATCTGCTCCTGATAATAAATTAATGATAAAGTTTATTAAAGGTTTATCTCGGTTTAAGGAAATTATTGATGGAAATTATTCTTTTAATAAAAAACATCAATATGGAACAATACAGCATTCTAATTTAGAAGATAATTATGAGACTTTTGATTATGAAAATGAGAAAGATTTAGCAGTTATTGTTCATACTGGTGGAACGACAGGAGTTCATAAAGGCGTAAAGATTAGTAACTATGCATTAAATAGGACGGTTCATGATCATAATTATTTAGTTGATGATGTTGTTGAAGTAGGTGATTCTCTTTATAATCCATTACCACCATTTATGTCTTATGGTATGACTACATTACATTTATCCTTATGTAAAAAGCTGTATATGTATATGATTCCTTCTTCTAATTTAAAAAAATTTGGTGATGAAATATCTCGTTTACAGCCGAATATTATTTATGGTGGACCAATTCATTATGAATGGGCTAAGAAAAGTTCTAAATTGAAAGAAAAAGGGCTTCCAAATACTAAAATTATCGTTTCTGGTGGTGAGAAAGTTGGGATTCAAGAAGAAAGAGACAATAATAAGTTTTTTGCAAGTATAGGTGTTCAGGATGATGTTTATAATGGATATGGTGCTTCGGAAATGTGTGGAGTTTTTAGTGTAAAGAAAGGTAAGAGTAATAGTGTTGGTAGTGTTGGATATCCTTTCCCACATAATAATGTTAAAATATGTGATTTAACTACTGGCGAAGAACTTCCATATGGAAAAGATGGTGAGATATTATTACAAGGAGATTCTTTAATGCTTGGATATACTGACTTAGAAGAAACAAAAAAAGTTATACAAGATAATTGGTTTGTTTCTGGAGATCTTGGGCATATTAATCAAAATGGTGAATTATTTGTTACTGGTAGAAAGAAAAGACAATTTGTTTCAGGAGTAGATAAAGTATATGTTCCAAGTGTTGAAAATGTAATTGAATCTGTTCCTTCTGTTCAAAAGTGTGTTGTGGTTGGTGTCCCTGATGATCAATTACGTAAAGTTCCTTATGCATATATTCAGTTGGATCAAGAATGTTTAGAGCAACATTTAGAAGGTGCAGTTGAAGATTCAATAAGAAAAGCAATAAAAAAACAATTACCAGAAACTTCTATACCAAAATATTTTGATTATCAACCGAAGTTTAAATATAATAATAACGGAAAAATTGATTTTATCACTATGGAAAAAGAAGCAACACAGTTACTTGCTCAATCTCAAAAGGTTTATAGGAAACAATAAGGTTTCCTTTTTTCTTGAAAAAGTTGTAAGATTATGGCATACTTAAATTAAGATAGGGTAGTGATAAAATGTTTGAAATTCCTTCATCATTTGCTATTAGCAGTTTATTTTATATTATACTTTTAGTTGTTGTATATTTTTCTAAAAAACGTATTAGTTTATTTGAAAATAAAATTTATATTTGGTTAATGTGTTCTAACTTAGTTGGCGTTGTTTTAGACTTTATTAGTAGTGTGTTGTTAGTTAGTTTTCAAATTAGTTCAGAATCCTTTATATATATTATATTAACTAAGTGTATTTTTTTATATTTTTTATTTTGGTTGTTTTTGTTTTTATTATATGTTTTGGAAATTTCTATTGGTTCAAAATATAGAGAAAATAATAATTTAAAGAAAATTATTATATTATTTATTGTTATGGGAATTTTAGTTTTTATTTTACCGCTTCATTATATTTCTGGTGAAAATTATATGTATCCTGATGGATTATCTGTGAATTTTTTATATTTTGTTTCTTTTATTTGTATTTTAATTATGATTACTTGTGTTATTCTTAATAAGAAAAAAATAGTAAAAAAGAAATTTATTCCATTAGTTACTTTTTTGTGTTTGGGAAGTGTGGCTTTAATTGTTCAAAAAAACAATCCTACTTTAATATTGTTGACTTCTGTTGAAACATTTGTAACATTTTTAATGTATTTTACGATTGAGAATCCCGATGTTAAAATGATTGAACAATTGGAACTTGCTAAGGAACAAGCTGATAAGGCTAATCAGGCAAAGACTGATTTTTTGTCTAGTATGTCTCATGAGATTCGAACTCCATTAAATGCTATTGTTGGTTTTAGTGATTGTATTCGTCATACGGATACTTTAGAAGAAGCTAAGGATAATGCTAAAGATATTGTGAA
>DVGU01000042.1 GCA_018712565.1 Candidatus Faecimonas gallistercoris | reverse complement strand
ACTTCAAAATGATTAAATAAACTTTTCATATCTCGCACATCCTTATATTATAAGAATACATGATTTTACTTACTTAAAAAATATATTGTACCATTTTTTACATATTATTTTTTATGCGATTGCCATAGGCACAACAAAATAAAGTAGACAAAATCAAAAAATTATAGTATAATTTCTTCGTCAGCTTAACGAAATCAAAAAGAAAGGAGTTATTATGAAAAAACCAAATGAAACAAAGATTATTGTTTTAGGTGGTCTCGGAGAAGTCGGAAAAAATATGTATTGTGTAATGCATAACGACGCAATTGTAATTATTGATGCCGGTGTTAGTTTCCCAGAAAGTGAACTTATGGGAGTAGATTATGTTTTACCTGATTTTACATTTTTAAAAGAAAACGAAAATAAAATTAAAGCTCTTTTAATTACACATGGTCATGAAGATCATATTGGAGGAATTCCTTTTTTATTACAAAGTATTAACATTCCTGCCATATACGCACCAAACCATGCAAAAGAATTAATTTCTGTAAAATTACAAGATAAAAACATAAGATATGACAATTTACATGTATATACAGACAAAACAAAACTAAAGTTTAAAGATATCGAAGTAGAATTCTTTAGAATCACCCATTCAATACCAGATTCCCATGGTATTAGTATTAATACTCCAGATGGAAGAATCGTAACAACAGGTGATTATAAGTTTGACCTTACCCCAATTGGTCCAATGGCTGATTTATACAAAATGGCCGCACTTGGAGAAAAAGGCGTAGACCTTTTAATAGGAGATTCTACAAATGCATTAAACGAAGGATTTTCAACTAGTGAATCCGTAGTAGATCAAACTCTAGGAGAAATGTTTGATAAATGTAAGACAAACCGTATTATTATTGCTACTTTTGCATCTAACATCTATCGTGTAAAACATATTTTTGAAACTTGCTATAAACACAACCGAAAAATATGTATCTTTGGTAGAAGTATGGAGAATAATATTAATATTTCAATCAACAATGGATATATTAATCATAAAGAATTAATCGTTTCTGCAGAAGAAGCCAATAATCTAAAACCTGGAGAAGTAACAATTCTATGTACAGGAAGTCAAGGAGAACCACTAGCAGCATTATCAAGAATTTCTAATGGAACACACAAACAAATTAAATTAAGACCTGATGATGTTGTAATATTCTCCTCTAGTGCTATTCCCGGAAATGCATTAAGCATCTCAAAAACAATTAATAAATTATATCTAAAAGGGGTAAAAGTATATACTAATAGTTCTCTAGCAGACCTACATACATCAGGTCATGCAAATGAAGATGAAATTAAATTAATGATTCGATTAATTAAACCAAAATACTTAATGCCATTTCATGGCGATTATAGAATGCTAAAACGCCAAGCAGACATAGGAATTAGTTGTGGTATACCAAAAGAAAACACTTTCATTCTAAAAAATGGTGACAGCTTAATTCTAAAAAATCATGTTATAACAAAAGGAGAAAGCATGCCAGGAGCTGACGTCTATGTAGATGGTAATAGAATAGGTGAAATTGGAAGTGCCGTAATTAAAGATAGAAAAATAATGGCAAATGATGGGATTTTAGTAGTAATAATTAATGTAAACATGAAAAAAAGAGAATTATTAATCAAACCAAATATTACAACCAGAGGTTTTGTCCTAGTAAATGAAAATGAAGAATTAATTAAAAAGATTGAAAACAAGGCCGAAATAATTATTAAATCCGAGTTAACAAAACCTAAAACAACATTTCAATCATTAAAAAGTGATATAACAGAAGGATTATATCCATATATTAATGAATTAACAGGTAGAAAACCAATTATTCTACCAATCATATTAGATATAAAAAAAGAAAAATAGGTATAATACTAGTACCTATTAAGTCCTGAAAAGGACTTAATGTACTAAGTACTTACCTATCTTTTTTTATATATTTTTTCCTGTAACTCATCACTAACTTTTGGATAAAAACTGGGAACCTCGCAAAAATTTTTCATTTCATTAGGAATTCCATTGTAAGGTTTCACGAAACAAGAAAGAACAAATTGCTGTTTTCCTTGTAAAACACAACCTTCTAAATTTCTTTTTATAGATAAATCCAAATTAGAAAGATATGGTAATATCTCTTCCGTACCTCCATAATTATAATAAGCTCTAACTTGGTAAGAAAGAAAAGAAAGATTAGATCTTGTCTTTAAATAAGATGAATCCAAACAATTTCTAAAATTATGATTTAAAATAAGTAACATTCTATAAGAATCATAAGAAAAAGTATCATCATGATAAACAATAGACTTTAACGTATGATTGATAGAATTCAAAGACTCTAATAATCTAGATACATCCATATTAGAAAACTCACAACTTTCTTTAATTATTTTCATATATTTATTATTCATTCAATTCACCTACTTCTTCTTATATTATATCAAAAGAAAAAACAGGAAGGTAAAGCTTGTTTAACTGACTGTTCCACTAAACTAATTAGAATTATTTATGCATAATAACTCATCACAAAATTAGTTTAGCATTTTATTTAAAATATATCAACTTTCCATTAAAAAAATGCAAAAATTACTTGTAAACCCTTAGAAAGTCACACTTATTATTAAGAAATAAGCTAAAAAAATCTAAATCCACTCATAAAAAAGAAGCATCTATTTTGCTTCTTCTTGTGCTCTAGTTTCACGCACAACAGTAATTTTAATTGTACCAGGATATTTCATATTAGCCTCAATTTGTTCTTTAACTTCTCTTGCAATTCTATGAGCTTCTAAATCATCTACTTCCTCAGGTTTAACAATAACTCGTAATTCACGTCCTGCCTGGACAGCATAAGACTTTTCTACTCCTGGAATATGATTACCAACCTCTTCTAATTGAGAAAGACGTTTAATATAATTTTCTAACGAATCATTTCTAGCTCCAGGACGAGATGCTGACAAAGCATCTGCAATCGCTACAATACTAGCAATAACACTAGTTGCAGGATAATCACCATGATGAGAAGCAATAGCATTAATAACAATCTCATCCTCATTATATTTTTTTGCAATATCTACACCAATATCAACATGACTACCCTCAATTTCATGATCAACAGCCTTACCTATATCATGTAAAAGGCCCGCTCTTTTAGCAATGGTAACATTTTCCCCTAATTCACTAGCAAGTAACCCTGATAAATGAGCAACTTCTAAAGAATGTTGTAACGCATTTTGACCATAACTAGTTCTAAAATAAAGTTTACCTATAATTTCAATTAAATCTGGATCAAATTTCGTTAATCCTAATTCAAAAGTAGCTTCTTGACCATATTCAATAATTTGTTGTTTCATATCCTGACATACTTTATCATATAGTTCCTCTATTCTCGTTGGATGGATACGACCATCTTTTATTAAGGTTTCTAGAGTAACTCTAGCAATTTCTCTACGTAGTGGATCAAAACTAGATAAAACAACCGCCTCAGGTGTATCATCAATAATCAAATCAACACCCGTAATAGCTTCAATAGTACGTATATTACGACCTTCACGTCCAATAATACGTCCTTTCATTTCATCATTTGGTAAATCAACAACTGTAACCGTTTGTTCACCTGCAATATCAGCAGCATATTTTTGCATAGAAGTAACAATCAATTCCTTAGCTTTTCTATCGGCTGTAAGCTTTGCTTCATTTTCACTTTCACGAACAAACTCAGCAATTTCTTTACCCATAGCTTCCTTAACCTGACTCATTACCATATCTTTAGCTTTTTCTTTACTAAATCCAGAAATTTTTTCTAATAACTCCAACTGCTCCTTTTTAATTTCATCCACTTTACTCTTTTCATTTTGGATTTCAAGTTGACGTTCAGAAAGTTTTTCTTCACGTTCATCCAAAGAAGCCTCTCTTTTTTGATACAATTCATCACGTTTGTCAATACTTGCTTCTCTTTGTAATAGTCGACTTTCTGACTCCTTAATTTCCTCTTTTTTCTCACGAATTTCTTTATCTAATTCCATTTTTAATTTATGTGCTTCTTCTTTTTGCTCTAACGCAGCATCGCGACGCATTTTTTCAAGATCTTTTTTCGTCTGTTCCCTAAGAGCACCTAACTTTTTAGAAGCAACACTCACTCTGATACTATTTATAACAAATGCTATAAAAAGCCCAATAAATAATCCAAGCATTACAAGTAAAATGGAGAAAAAATAGCTATTCATATATTCCCTCCATTCTAGATTTAAGGATACACTTAAATCTAATTCTATTGTAATTTTATTTCAGAGTAATGTCAAGCCTAGTAAACCTAGAAGCTAGTAACAAAACATTACAAAAAATGTAATCCTGTAGTATATTTTAACAATATATAACACAATTATATTAACTTTTCTTCATATACTTCATAATAACATCATAATCACAATAAGAATCTCGTCTATCTTCAATCGCCATATAATTATCTCGCCCCTTACCAATAACAGCAACAACATCACCTTTTTTGGCATATTGGAAAGCAAAAGCAATAGCGCAATCCCGATTGCGGATAAAAACAAATTTATCTGTAGCATGATTACCAATCATATCATTAGCTATTTTTTTGGGATCTTCATATCTAGGATCATCCATTGTAAAAATAATATAATCAGCATACTGAAATAAAACATCTCCTATATGAGAACGTTTTTCTACTTCCCGCCCTCCAGCAGCACCAGTAACTACAATGATTCTTCTATAATTTGTAAGACTTTGTAATAAATTTAAAATAGCATACTCCGTATGCGCATAATCTAATAAAATATCAAAGCCCCTAATATCAGAAAACAACTCTCTACGTCCCAAAATATTAGGTAAAGTAGGAATTAAAGCTATTAATTTATCGTCAAACGGCACAAACACCCTAGCAATTAACCAGGCTAAGGTAACATTATAAATATTATAAATCCCTAAAAAAGGACTGCAAAAAAAATACTTTTTATCGTGACAAGAAACAGTAAAAATAACATTTTCTTGACATTCTTCGACATCAGAAATGACATATTGATTGACATCAGAAAATCCATAGCATATTTTAGAGTTTACAGGAAGTAATTGACAATTATCGTCATCCCCATTAATAAATACTAAAGCATTAGAAGAACATAATTCAGCTAATCTAAACTTACACTCCCTATAATTATCAAGTGTTTTATGAATATTCAAATGATCTTCTGTAATATTCGTAAAAGCAACAACTTTAAACAAAATAGAATCTACCCTATGATGAAGTAACGCTTCACTAGACACTTCCATTACAATAACTTTACATTTATGTCTTTTGACAACAGAAAACAGGTGATAAAGTTCCTCAACACATGGAGTTGTATTAGAAATAGTATAAATATTATCACCACAATATACCCCGTTAGTTCCTATATATGTTGTAGGAATAAAAGAATTTAAAAGATTTCTAACCATAATAGCTGTAGTAGTTTTTCCATCAGTTCCAGTAATACCAATAAAGGAAAAATCACTACTAGAAACATTATAAAAAGACTCACATACCGAAACTAGGCTTTGATTAATATCAGAAACATGAATAGTAGGAACCGAAAAATCCCCTTCTCTATCGACAATAACTGCAGCAGCTCCTTTTTTTATAGCATCATCAATAAAGTCATAATGATCCACATTAAATCCTTTAGTTGCAATAAACAAGTATCCTTTTTTTACTTTTCTAGAATCAGTAGTAATACCAGTAATTTCAATGTCGCAGCAACAATCTATCAATTGATTTAATCTCACTAACTACACCTCTATTAATTTTATGTAAAAAAAAAGAAAATATTATTTTTCTTTTTCCTTTTTAGCATCATTCTTTGGTTCTAAAGAAATATCATAATAATCTCGAACTTTCTTTTCAATTTCTTGACATAACTCTGGATTATCTTTCAACAATAATTTAACATTTTCTTTTCCTTGACCAAGTTTTTCAGTTTGATAAGAATACCAAGCACCAGTCTTCTCAACAATACCTGCCTCTACTGCTAAATCAATAATTTCTCCCTCATGAGAAACACCTTCACCATACATAATATCAACCGTTGCTGTTTTAAATGGTGGAGCCACTTTGTTTTTAACAACCTTAATCGTTGTTTTATTACCAACAACACCATCCCCCATTTTTAATTGTTCATTACGACGAATATCAAGACGAATAGTAGAATAAAATTTCAAAGCCCGTCCACCAGGAGTAGTTTCAGGATTTCCAAACATTACTCCCACTTTTTCACGTAATTGATTAATAAATATTGCAATCGTATTTGTTTTATTAATTGTACCAGAAAGCTTTCTTAAAGCTTGAGACATTAATCTAGCTTGAAGACCTACATGTGAATCCCCCATATCACCATCAATTTCGGCTTGAGGAACCAAAGCAGCTACAGAATCAATAACCACAATACTAATCGCTTCACTACGAACCAAGGCCTCACAAATTTCTAAAGCTTGCTCCCCAGTATCAGGTTGAGAAAGTAACAACTCATCCACATTTACACCCAAACGTTCCGCATAAACAGGATCAAGTGCATGCTCTGCATCAATAAAAGCTGCTCGCCCACCAGTCTTCTGAACTTCTGCAATTGCTTGAAGAGCAAAAGTAGTTTTACCACTAGACTCAGGACCATATATTTCTATAATTCTCCCTCTAGGATAACCACCTACTCCCAAGGCAATATCCAAAGACAAGCAACCACTGGAAACAACATCAACAGCCATATGTTTACTGTCTCCAAGTTTCATAATAGATCCCTTACCAAATTGCTTCTCTATATCATTTAAAACCTGTTCCAAAGCTTTATCTTTAGAAACTTCTTTACGTACACTTTTCATAATTCCTCCCATTAATATATAAAAGTATTTACAAATCAATTATATACTAAAAAAAAAGAAAAAGCAACACTTTCTCGAACAATTGTTTTATGATGTAATTTTATTCCAAAAATAAAATTTTCTCTTACTAAAAAGAGAAAATTTATTACCTATTTTATTATGAATTTACATTTTCTTCTTTACCAAAAATCAATGCCTTATTCATATTGAAATATTGAATAGCAGAAACAATTGATAAAATAGTAGCAATATACAATAAAATTTCAGCAAGACTAATATTAATAAATTCAAAAGGAACATTATAGAAAAAAGTAAGTGTAGTTCCAACCATTAATGTTGCTGTCTTTAATTTACCAGAACCAATCGCCGCAACTACTCTACCACGTCCTGCTGCTTCCATTTTAATAGCATTAACAACTACATCACGAAGTACTACTATTACTGGAACAATTTCATGTATAAAACCATGAGCAGCTAAAATAATTAAAACACTATTTACTAACACTTTATCAGCAATAGCATCTAACATTTTTCCGGTATTAGTAACCAGATTATTTTTTCTTGCTAAATAACCATCAAGAAAATCAGTAAGACTAGCAACGATAAAAATAACTCCTGCTATAATATACTGTAAAGATACTCCACCTAATACATTATAAGTTGGAAATTGTACTCCCACACTATAAAATGGAAAACATAATAAAACAATAAGAACTACAGTTAAGAGTAAGCGAACAACTGTAATCTTAGTAGGTAAATTCATATATACTCTCCTTCCTTACCTTTGGCACTAACTCTGTATCAACAACTGGTGGCCTATTAATACTACTAACAATTAGATAAATGATAATAAAAAGTAGAATAACTACTACAGGAATAAAAACAAAAGGCCAAATTGACATTTTCTTCTTATGTATAATTGTATAAGGAGATTTAATTTTCTTTTGTTCTTTTTCATCTAATTTCCTTTGAGCTTCTTTTATATCATCTAAAGAAATCTTCGATGTATGTTCAAATAAGAACCCATTAAACTCATCCACTACTTTTTCTGGATCTAAACCTAAATATTTAGCATATTGATGTATATATTGTTTTAAACCATAAACATCCTTAAATGCTCGTACATTACCACTTTCTATATTTTCAAGTTGAGATGTAGAAAGTTCCAAATCCTCAGCAGCTTCTTCCATACTAACACCATTACTAATTCTAGTATGTTTTAAATACTCTCCAAGTTCCTTCATCAAAACACCTCACTATAAATAATAAACAAAAAATATAAATAAGCCATGTTCTGTTTCTGTTTCCAGACGACAAACATTTATCTACCAATTCCTTGGTCCCTAACTCCATTCGTTTCTTTTGTTAGAGCTCCCCTACCAAATTTGGGTTTCTCGCTCGCGGGGTTTACCACGTTTCACTCTTTCGTTTCCAAAAGCATCGTCTCTGTGGCACTTTACAGAATAAATCATATCCAAAGACTTAGATTATCTTCCGCCGTTAGCAAAAGCTACCTTAGGTTATTTTTTCCCTAAGCACGAACACTACAATCATCACAGACCGTGCGAGCATGGACTTTCCTCTAATATAAAAAATATCAGCGTTTGTCTATATATTAATTGTCATTATCTTTATTAGTACCATATACCATCTTTTCAAGTTGAGAAAGACGTCTTAAAATATCTAAGTTAGTAACTTCAGGAACTTCAACATTACTACGAGCAACTTCCATACTCATCTTAGAGTTACGAAGTTCTTGTTTTAAACTCATAATTTCTCCTAATAAGTCAGCCTTTTCCTTCTCAAGATTATTAATGATATTTAAAAACTGTTCATAGTCTCCAATAATAATATCAAGAAACTGGTCTACTTCTTTTAATCGGTATCCACGAGTATCAATCTTAAACTCTTTCTCCAAAATATCCTGTGGCATAAGTGTAATCTTATTCTGATACATGCTATCACCAATCCCTTACAGTAATATTATGTCATTTCTTCACCTATTTGTCAATTATCTAACCATTGTTCAGTAAAAAAGAGCACATTTTTTTCGCAATAAATTTGATATAATTACTACATAATAAAAGGGTGGTATGTAGTAATGAACAGAAAACAAAGAAGAGAATTAAGAAAAGATAAAGATTTGATTAAAGAAC